>NZ_JBSQYS010000014.1:0-110188 GCF_055140945.1 Sunxiuqinia sp. | reverse complement strand
TATAGAGTAAACGTAGGGGGAAAACATGTTTTTAGTCAAGAAAAAACTAGTTTCAACTCAAACCAAATGAAAAGTAGA
This sequence comes from Sunxiuqinia sp., assembly GCF_055140945.1. NCBI lineage: Bacteria > Pseudomonadati > Bacteroidota > Bacteroidia > Marinilabiliales > Prolixibacteraceae > Sunxiuqinia > Sunxiuqinia sp. The sequence goes on along the minus strand of NZ_JBSQYS010000014.1, from coordinate 110,110 downwards.
CCGAACCAGGCGGAAAGTGGTCAGAAAAACATCGTTTAGCATCCGTTTTGAGTAGACATAGCAGCGATCGGTTCAGGAGAAAAGGGACTGTCCCGTTGAGTGCGTATGCCCGGAAAGGTTTTCAATGAAGGATCAGTTCGTTTGTTCTTCCTTGTTTTTTGGGCCATTACCCGGCGTGGGAAGCTGCGCGATCATAAACCAGCTGACTTGCTTCGAAACGAACATCAGCCTGAGCTTACAGGTTTCGAAAGAGCAAGGAAATTGATAAATGGCTAGTACAAATTATCCAAAATCGACTCATCGAGGTAACTTGTTGACTGAACGTCGACCGCCTCGGGCTCAAGACTAATGTACTGAAACGCGATATCTTTATCCACTAAGCCATCGTCGGTGCCGTGGATGTAGGAATTAAACGAAGACATCTCCCATTTAGAAGGATGACTGACCAGATTATGAATTACCGGGATTTGATGGATGTATAAAAAGCAAGTGGTGATGTAATCAACATTTGCAAAATCGTCGAGGGACGCTATGCGTTCGTGATTTAATATTTTCGCTTTCGTGGGTTGTGAAAAATAGCGGCCGGTTTGTCGATTTTCCTTATTATAGGCTCGGGTGTACGAACTGGTCATTAATCGTAAATTAACCTCCAGCTGCTGCTGCAACTTACCTTTTTTATTGACTCTCAGCGACAATCCTTCGGGTTTTACCTGCACCAAAAGATGAAAATGATTTGGCACTAAACACCATGCCAAAATGTTACAACACGGATGTACGTATGCTCGCAGTCTTTCTTTGAAAAAAAGATAGTTTGTTCTGGACTTAAAGACGGGTTCGTTTGACCGATTGAAAATATGGTAGATGTTATCTGCTTCGAATTTCATAACTACGCTAATTTTACTGGTGTAGAATACAAATTACAACCTTTCGACCAAATAAACTACAAATCTATCTTAAATTATAGTGTTCTTTTTGGGTGCTGGTCAGAGTCTCCGAAACAAGCAGTCATTTGGCGACTATTAGGCTAACGATCAGTCCTCATTCTCCTGTTAATAAACGGAATTCCGAATGTTTCGCCGTACTTGCATCAGTGTTTTCAAGTACATTTAGGCACAAAAAAGCGGAGTCGTAAAATCAACAATTCAATTTTAGTACGAAAAAACCCTTCAGCTGATGATGAGCTGAAGGGTTCCTGAGGATTCATCCCCTGATCACTCTTTACTTCGCCACTAATTTTTCTGTATAGTTACTTTAATTACCTGTGACGCTTCGGGCCAGGGGAATCCATCATCAAGCATGCGCACCGTCCCTCCTTCAACATCTTCGTTCGAGGTTTTCGCGCCGGGATACTCGTTTGGTTCGGTTCCGGCATCCCAAATCATTACTTCGCTGGTAATGTCTTTTACCGCATTGCCAACGGTTAGTTTGAACCCATCGTCGCCAAAAGCAAAAAACTCGTCATTCGAATTTCCCAACATACTGGCTATACTCAGGTATTTATTGGGCTTTGCCTCAATGGTGAATGTATACTTATCACCGGGGAATATTGGCCCTGCACCACCGGCAATATCAGGCATATTGTAAACACCCGAAGTATAACCATTATCCATCAACGATGTGTTTAATTCTGAAGGATCTCCCGTTTCAGCAAGCAGCTCCAGGCCCCATCCATAATCGGGGTCATTTTCGGTAAATACAGGTCTGTCGTCTTTGTCATGAATAACCCATAATACAGGCGCAATTGGCGAAACGTAGCCGCTATTCATCGAAAGGTAATCACCTAAAACAGATGCATTTCCTGTTTCAGCAAGGTCTTCAAGCCCTTTGTCGTAATCAGCCATTCCGGCTTCAAAGAGCGGGTTCTCTGCTGAGTGCACCACCCAGGCGACTGGTGAAATACCCGTTGTTGTTGTAGCTAGATTGTCGATGGTTACCGTAAACATACTGTTGCCATCATAATCCAGCGTCACCTTCAGATTTGTGCTAACCATGCCGTAATCATAGCCATCGCCCACAGCCGACATTAACTGAACGACCCCATTTTCATCAGCACCATCATGCATGTTTGCCATGCCAGGCATCTGGTTCATTTGCGTTCCTGCGTCCCACAACATTACTTGCGAGGTAATATCTCCGGTTACGGGGCTACCACTGTTATAAAGGTCAATTCCCATTCCATCGGGGGCATAAAATCCGTCGTTCGAAAAACCATACATGGTTGCAAAAGACAATTTATGATTTGGACCTGCATGGAACGAAAATTTGAACGACTCTCCCGGGTGTGCGGGACCTGCCACACTGGCTCCCTCCGGAATACTTGAAACACCCGACTCGAAGAACATGTAATTGGTAGAAACATTTTCAACTGTTACTGTGTACATTTTCGCAGGAAGATGATCGCCACCATGTGGAAAATCTTTTTTAAGACATTGGGTGAATAACAATCCGACCAATGCCAAACTCAATGTTAATCTGAAAACTTTCATAGCAATAAATTTTTTAAATTAATCTATCACTAAGGTCTGGCTTAAGTATCACAGAAAAGTCACGAGCCGTTAAACTTTTAATAACGAATTAATTAGAATAAATCCATGCGTCTGAGAGAATGCGAAACGGAGCAGCTCAAGCAACATGATGACTGTCGTTGAAGCCCCGCTATCAGGTTGTTTTGAGTGATGAAGCATTGTGAAATCCTCGGAGGAAATCTTCCGTTTTCATGCGTTTCTTACCACTTAGTTGAAGGTCGGTAACAATTAGCCATTTATCGCCTGCAGCAATTTTCAGATAGGTTTTATCATCCGAATCAATTGTTCCGGGCTTAACATCGGTAGCCTCATCAAAATCGGCAAAGTAGATTTTCATTGAATAGCTTTTGCCCGATTCGTCTTCCAGTTCGGTCCAGGCTGCCGGGTAGGGCGATAAACCTCGAATTTGGTTGCGAATTTCTTCAGCCGGTTTATTCCACTCAATACGGCAATCATCTTTAAAAATTTTAGGAGCCGGCTTTAATTCATCTACTTGAATGTCATCTTGCTCCATCGCTGAGTAGTTGCCTTCAGCTAAAGCATCAACCGTTTTCAACACTAAGCCTGCTCCAATATCCATCAGTCGGTCGTGAATATCTCCAACCGTATCATTGGTGCCGATGGGTGTTTTTTCGTTGAACAGGATTGCTCCGGTGTCAATCTCGTGCGATAGCAGGAAGGTCGTTACGCCGGTTTCTGTGTCGCCATTCATTACAGCCCAATTTAATGGAGCCGCTCCACGGTACTGAGGCAAAAGCGATCCGTGAAGATTGAATGTTCCTAATCCTGGCATATCCCAAACCACTTCGGGTAACATTCGAAAAGCAACCACAACCTGTAAGTCCGCATTCAGGCTTTTGAGTTCTTCAATAAATTCCGGATTTTTCAATTTTGGAGGCTGCATAATGTGCAGTCCTTTTTCAACAGCGTATTGTTTTACCGCGGACTCGTGGAGTTTGCGACCTCTGCCGGCAGGTTTATCCGGCGGAGTAATCACACCAACAATTTGATAGCCATTTTCAACTAAAGCCTTCAAACTCGCCACTGCAAAATCAGGCGTTCCCATAAAAACAATGCGTAAATCTTTTCCGGTCATGATATCTGCTTTTGTGCAAAGATACATTTATCGAGAAAGAAATTCCAAAATACAAATGGATAACCAAGGCAAATCAGGGAGTCTGGTATTTTCTGGCCACATCGGGTCGTAATTTCCGATTTCCTTTTTTAGCTTTCGGATCGTAGGGGCAATGCTTACAGCCATTGGAACAACAATAACCTCGCTTTACCAAATAACTTTCGGTCATTACCCAGTAACCTTCTTTGGAAAGGTAGTAATCTTCTCCTTCTACTGAGTTATCGTAACTATCGGGAAATAAATGATCAAACATCCCCATAACGAGTGCTAATCATATTTGAATTTCTGAAGGAAATGCCCCATGCGGTCGCGTTTGGTCTTCAGGTATTGCTGGTTGTATTTGTTTGGTTCCACTTCAACCGGGATCGTCTCGGTAACTTCCAGCCCGTATCCCTCAATGCCAACACGCTTTACCGGATTGTTGGTCAGCAATTTCATTTTGCAAACACCAACTTTTCGCAGTATTTGAGCGCCAACTCCATAGTCACGCTCGTCAGCCTGAAATCCCAGGTGGATGTTGGCATCGATGGTGTCCATGCCCTCGTCTTGTAGTTTGTAGGCTGCTATTTTATTCATCAAGCCAATTCCACGACCTTCCTGCATCATGTAAACAATCACGCCTTTGCCAGCCTCTTCAATCATTTCCATAGACTTGTGCAGCTGTTCTCCGCACTCGCAACGCATCGAACCAAAAATATCTCCGGTCATGCACGATGAATGCATGCGAACCAGAATTTCCTCTTTTTCTTCCCAGCTACCTTTAATCAGGGCAACGTGTTCTGCTCCGTTTGATTTCTGACGAAAAGGAATAATTCTGAAATCGCCGTATTTAGTTGGCATTTGAACTTCTTCGCCTTGATCAACCAAACTTTCAAATTTCAGCAGGTAGGCTATCAAATCTTTGATGGATATAATTTTCAGGTCAAACTTATCAGCGACCTCCATCAATTCCGGAAGTCTGGCCATGGTGCCATCTTCGTTCATAATTTCGACCAATACACCGGCAGACTTAAGTCCTGCCAAACGAGCCAGGTCGATTGCTGCTTCAGTGTGTCCGGCACGGCGCAATACACCGCGGTCTTTTGCTTTCAATGGAAAAATATGCCCGGGACGCCCCAGCTCTTCCGGATCGATATCATCATCAGTTAGTGCCAAAATTGTTTTTGCCCGGTCGCTGGCAGAAATTCCTGTCGTGCAGCCATGCCCCGTCAAATCGACAGAGACGGTAAACGGTGTTTGGTGTGACGAGGTATTTTTACCAACCATCAGCTCGAGATTAAGCTCCTCACAGCGACTTTCAGTTAACGGTACACAAATGAGCCCTCGCCCATGCGTTGCCATAAAGTTTACCTTTTCAGGCGTCATTAATTCAGCCGCGGCAATAAAATCACCTTCATTCTCACGATCTTCGTCGTCTACAACAATAATCAGATCCCCTTTTCTAATGGCGTCAATTGCCTCGGGTACAGTATTTAATTTGAACTCGTCCATTGTGATATTTGGTTTGCAAAATGCAGGTGCAAAACTACGGAAAAATATCGATTTTAAAATGACAATTTACACCTTTGCCCGCTTGGATTTCTCCCAAACAACAGATTGTTTGCCTTTAAAGTAGCGAACAATTCCTTTTATGGAGGCGTAATTCATGGCAACGAAATAGTACGGAATAAAGAAAAACTTGAAACGAATCTGCTTGTTTTCTGACTGCCAGCCAATTGCGGCAACAACGTACAGAATAAGCTGAAAATACAGAAACACCGCATAGAAATTATCGATATCAAACGTGTTGTTTTTCAGTAAAATTAAGAGATTGATAAGAAAGATGGCAAACAGTGCAAAAGGAGCAATCGTCCATCGAAGTATTTTATGCGAGATATACTGAAAACTAAGCCAGCCGTTTCGGAAAGGGTTGAGCAGCTGTGGCAACCGGAAAATGGTTTGCAGGCCTCCTGCGGCAATTCGTATTTTGCGCTTCAGTTCTTCTTTTACACTTGCCGACGCTGACTCTACAGCATAAGCATTTGGCGTATATGCAACCCGATATCCACTCTCGGCAATACGCAGCGAAATGATAAAGTCATCAAGAATAGTATCCGGCTCAACCGGCTTAAATAAATCGGTGCGAATGGCAAAAAGTTCACCGGCAGCGCCAACTGCTGAACTAAACTCAGCATCCATTCTTTTTATAAACGATTCCAGTTTCCAATAAAATCCTTCCCCGGAAGCAGCTGCAGAGTCCTCGTCCTTTTCCAAGATTCGCTTTTCGCCGGCAACACAACCAACTGATGGGTTTTGAAACTGACGGACAATCTCCATGATTGATTGTTCCCCCAGAATGGTATTACTATCGGAAAACATCACCAGTGGAGTTTTAACAAAAGCTAACCCTCGGTTCATGGCATGAATCTTCCCGAGCCGCTCGGGCGTGTGTTCGACCTGAAGTTCCGGGAACTGTCGCAGAAATTCTGGTGTTCCGTCAGTCGATCCGTCAGTCATCCATAAATACTGGATTTTATCTTTGGGGTAATTCAGCTTGAATGAGTTCTCTACTTTTTGCCGGGCAACTTCAATTTCATTGTAAGCCGTTACAAACAAACATACTTCAGGAAGATTAGCCGTATCAAGATTGAGTCCTTGCGGTTTCGCAACAAACAAGCGCTTAATTATTACCAATATCCATATGATTGCTGCATACCCCACGTAGGTGTATAAAACCACGATTAAGGATATCAGGAATAAGATCTCAAGCATTGATTTGCTGCTTATAAAAATCGATTAAGGATTCGGCAAACGCCATATTGTCAAAATGTTCGTTCGTAAAATCTACGGCATTTTTACAAAGTTGATCGTATTTCGACCGATCATTGATCAATTTAACAATTCCCTCGATAAAGGAATTAGCATCGTCAGCTAAAATAAAATGCTTGTTATTTTCTACCGCAATACCTTCTGCTCCAATTGCCGTAGAAATAATCGCTTTCCCGAGCGCCAACCCTTCGATGATCTTCACGCGCATACCACTTCCGGACAGCAATGGAACCACCATGATTGCTTTTGAATTCATGAACGAATAGGCATCTTCAATTTCACCAAGATACTCTACATTCTTATATTTCAGCTTCGACTCAAGCCAGTCCGGTGCATTTCGTCCGGCCACGTAAAATTTAAGCTCCGGACATTTCTGATGTACTTTCATCCAGACGTTTTCCAGGAACCAAAGCAGTCCTTCCTGGTTCGGAGCCCAGTCGAGCGCTCCAATATGGAATACCGACGGATATTCTAATTTCCCGGCTCTGGGAACAAGCGTGGCTAAGTCGATGCCCGCCTGTGTGGTATGTTTCGGTTTTGTATTCCCCAATTGATCCAGAATGTCTCCATCGCGATCGGTGATTGGAATTAAAACATCATAATCGTTTAGGTGTCCAATCTCAAATATCTTAATGCGTTTAGCGAGTAGTTGAAGATAAATTCGCTTGATTCCCGGCGTTACTGCCGCGGTTCGCTCCCAGATCTCATGCTCTACATTGTGAGCCCGGTAGGCGATTAACGCACTCGAGTGTTCTTTAATTAATGAGATGTAAGGACAAAGGTATAGCCCTTCAAGCTGTATAACATCATATTCATTGTTTCGCAGCGTCTTAATTAGCTGATTAGCGAAACTCTCGTCCAGAAAACGTCGTGCATTATACGGAAGCTGCGAAAAAAGCAAATTGCCGATCAATCCACCCATCGTTATTTTGGCCGGGACTTCAACCAGATGGAAGTTGACTTTTTCTTTAAGACTTTCCGGTATATCCTGAATTGAAATATGATGTTTATGCGTGTTCATGGCCAGTACATCAACCTCGTGCCCAAGTAATGAAAAGCCTTTGCATATGGTTAACATAGCTATTGCACCCCCGTCTTTCGGGGGCCATGGAACTTTATTACACAACTGAAGAATTCTCATATTATGAAGTGGTTTCCGGTTTGCTTTTTCGCTTAAACAAAAAGCTAAATAAGCGTTTAAGCTGATACTGATATACTTCAATGTTGAGTAAGCCGGAGTCGTTAGCTGATTTATAGGTTAAAAATATGCCTAAGGGTAAAAACAAGTAGGTTGAAAACCACATGCCATTGGTCATGTTCCACATGTCTTCCCGCGCAAATTTCTCTCCCGTAATCGAAACCATGTAATAGGTAATAAACATTAAAATGGATACAACCACAGGCATTCCTAATCCGCCTTTACGAATAATGGCTCCAAGTGGTGCTCCAATAAAAAAGAATATAAAGCAGGCAAAGGACCAGGTGAACTTTTTATGTTTCTCCATGGTCAGCTTATTGATCGATTTCTTTTGATTATATAGTTCGTTCAGGTTTTGATTAATGGTCTGATGGTTGGTGCGAGCCTGCCCAATGGCCATGGTTATCAATTCATTTTGAACCTGTGGAGCAAGAGCCTGATAAATTGTGTCAAAAGCAACAATGGTATCCTGTACAAATCGATGAGGATGCTGGATTGAATCCTGGGTTTCGGTTAAGGCAAGCACCCGGTCATTTAAAGCTCTGGGGTATCGCATTGATATTGCAAACCGCCTGACTCGTTTTTTATACGACTGATACATGGAGTCTTCAATGAAGTTCAATTGATCAAGGTTCATCATTTTATAATGACTTCGCACTCGACTTTCGTCAGTGCGCTCAAAATCAAAACCTTCCAGAGGAATCGTTACAACTTCCTTTCCAAATCGTTCTCTTCGAAAAGGGAAGGTTCTGTTTTTCCCTCTTCTATTTGGCTCTACGTCAGTTGCCGACTGACCATTAAACATGGTCATGGTCATGTATTTTTTATCTTCTGAAATCTTCATAAAACCGGAGTCGGCCACCGTTACTTTCACATTTCCTTTATTTTCTTTGTGATCATAAATCATTAAACCATAAAGCATATTGTTATTTTTGCTCTTCCGATCAACTTTTATGCTGTAGCCGTCAATTTCATTTGTAAAAACACCTTCAGATATCACCATTTCCGGCTTTTGTTTTTTCACGCTAACCAATAAAGCTCCAAATTTCAGATTTGTTTTTGGCAGAATATTGTTGGAAAAATAGAAGGCGAATACCGTCAGTGCAATCGCAACACCTATTAATGGTTTCATGATTCGAAATAATGAAATTCCGGATGCTTTAATCGCAACCAGCTCATAATTCTCACCCAAATTACCGAATGTCATAATCGATGCCAGCAGCATGGCAAGGGGAAAAGCCATCGGGACAAGCGCAAAGGAAGCATACAGCATCAATTCTGCGACAATGTTCCATTCTAAACCTTTGCCAACCATGTCATCAATGTACTTCCATAGAAATTGCATTAGCAGTACAAAGACACAAATGAAAAAGGTCATTAGAAATGGCCCCAAGAAAGTTTTTAAAACAAATATGTGTAGTCGCTTCATAATGTATCGTTGGAAACGAATACAAAGCTAAGTTATTTTGAAGAAATTGAAAGTTAAAAAACCCTTAACAACCAAGGATGTGTTTTAGGTCAGCAATTTGCGAATTCCATAATTCCGATGTTTCTTCTTCTTCATCTGTGGTATCAATCACAATTAAAGAAACATCTCCGGTTAAATCATCTTTCGTGATCTTAAACTCAAAATACCCTTCTTCTTCATCAACCCAGTTATACCGAACAAGTTTATCTTCTTTTTGCAGTGTTTTTTCAGCTTGTTGCTCCGACCCTTCCCATATAAAAGTATAAATTTTACCTCTTACCTGTACGTCATCAGCAAACCATTCGGCTAGCCCTGATGCAGTGCTCAGTCGGTTATACAGCACTTTAGGAGAGCAATTCATCGGATATTCTAACTGGATCTCAATTTTTTCAGACATGGATTTTATGTTTGTCGCAATATAAGTAATAACTCTCAAATTAGCAATCAGTTTTAGTCTCCACCACAGAACAATGAAACAACAAATGACAGGCTCCTCAAAAGGACTTTTGAAACGCAAAATGAAAACACTTTACAGAAAGTCACTCATGACTGATCAACTATGAATATACAAAACGTGACATTTTTAACACCGAAGACCATTCATCCAACACAGTCTTTAGTTTTTAGCAGCGCCCACGCTAGCTCTAATCTCCTCTTGATTTATCAATCCAGCCAATCACTACACAACATGGAAGACATACGCCCCACCCCACTTCATAAATATGTAAAAAAGAAACAAACACCCCACCACAAACGGAGCCCACTCTACAATTGCTCACAATTAGAAGCTAACACCCATCAAAAATACAAGACCATGGCCAAAACTCAAGCTATTTTTAAAGAACACCCCCACAGATAACGGCTCCCCCGTAAATTGAAAACAAATTAACAAAACAATGTCTATTTATAATCATTCTAAATAAAGCTCATTTAACAAACACAAATTGCACATAACAACCTGTAAAAAAAAGACATATATAGATTATTAAATATTCCTGAGAAATACAACAAACACTAAATCATGACTTTTGTCATAATAGTTTAACTGCTAATATTTTAAAAATTTCTCTCGTATTTCTATTTTTCTATTTTTGTACTCGTTAATGTTTTTTAACATCTATTGAAATTTCATCAATATCAAATTGAGCGTTTCATGGAGAAAAGACTTAATTAAATCATATTTAACGTTTGGGGGAATGTTAATGATTTGATGTAATTAATAGTTATTATGGAGGGAGTTGTTCTTATTAGCCGTATGGTATCAAAAGAAAGAAGCACAAGAATATCAATAACTTGCGCTCCCTCAAATAGCTACAATTTGAAAAAGCAAGTTATTTGAAGAATTTTCGATACAAATATCCGAATTGCGATTTTTTGAACAATTGTTTTGCAAATTCATTTTTTTATATATTTTCGTATTCGTTAAGGTTTTTTAACATTTATTGAAATTGAAGGTTTCAAACTATTTTTTTTTCTGAGAGGAACGATTTGTTTGGGGGAATAAACGTTCCGAACTCTCAACAGGGGGATAAAAATTGAATTTTTACTATCCTTATTACAGATAAGAATTGATGCTGTTTAATTATTAAAATTATTTCTATGAAAAGAATCGCATTATTACTTGCAATTTTTGCAATTGGTTTGCAGTCGGTTTGGGCTCAAACCAAGGAAATTACAGGTACGGTAACTTCCGCGGAAGATGGAAGTACCATTCCTGGAGTTTCTGTATCGGTTAAAGGTACCACGCTTGGTACAATTACTAATCTTGATGGGCAATATACTTTGAAAGCCCCACAAGATGCCAATACATTGGTTTTTTCGTTTGTTGGTATGCAAACTTTAGAGGCTACCATTCAAGGAACAAAAGTTGATGTGGAAATGGAATCAGATGTCGTTGGAATTAACGAGGTTGTAGTAACAGCCTTAGGTATTAAACGATCTGAGAAAGCCATTGGGTATGCAGCTTCTTCTGTTAACGCAGAAGAACTAACCAAAACCAGAAACTCAGACATCATGTCTGGTGTCTCAGGTAAAGTTGCAGGTGTGCAAATTTCATCGAGCTCGTCTGACCCGGGTGCTTCAAACTCTGTAATCATTCGTGGTGTTTCTTCCTTAGGAGGAAGTAACCAACCATTATATGTTATTGATGGAGTTCCGATGACGAACAACTCCAGCGGTAGTACAAGTCTTGATGAATCCTATGACTTTGGTAATGCTGCTAACTTGGTTAACCCGGATGATGTTGAAAATATCACAATCCTAAAAGGTGCATCCGCTACAGCTCTGTACGGTAGCCGTGCATCCAATGGCGTTGTGCTTATTACCACTAAGGATGGAGCAGGTAAAGCTTCGGTAGATTTCAATTCTAGTATTGAGTTTTCGGACATCTTACGTTTGCCGGAATTCCAAAACAAATTTGGAATGGGCTGGGATGCACACCATACCATGAATGAAAATGGTAGCTGGGGACCTGCTTTTGATGGTAGTCTTCGTTTATGGGGTACTGTGTACAATAACTCGCAAAAGTTAAAACCTTTTCTTCCTCAAGAGAATAACGTAAAAGATTTCTTTGATTACGGTTTAAAGTACACTAATTCTGTTTCTTTATCTGGAGGAAACGATCAAACCTCCTATTATTCCTCTTTATCGTACGTAAAACAAGATGGATTGGTGCCAACTGACATCGACTTATACAATAAGTATACTGCATCTTTCAGAGCCTCTCAACAAATCGGTAATCTGAAAGTGTCAACATCAATAAACTATTCACAACAAGAAAATAGTTTTGCCCAAACCGGTCAGGGATTAACTGTTATTAATGGGCTTTATCAAACTCCGAGAGATATCAGTATTGTAAGTCTGGCTGACTATAAAACGGATCCATTTGATACGCCGGACTATTATTATACACCATATGGTATAACGAACCCATATTTTGTCATTGATAATATGGAAGCTGCATACGAACAGAAAAAGTTTTTTGGTAAGATGCAGTTCGATTATGAAATTATGGAAGGCCTGACTGCCATGTATCGCTTAGGTATTGATGCTTCTGATGATATGCAGAAAATTGGGATCCCCGAAGTACAAGCTGCCCCTGGAACTCCTAACGAGGGTTCGTCAACCAATCAGGAAGGTACTGTTACCAAAGGAGCTACCAGACGTCATGAATATACACATGACATGTTAATGAACTACAATAATACGTTCGACGATTTTTCAATTGGAACAGTTGCTGGTTTGAATATTAACGAACGAAATGTCAGCTCAGTGAGTGGTTCTGTTACCGGACTAGACATCCCTGGATTCTATGATTTGAGTAACTCATCGTCAACTCCGGTTCTCAACGAGTTCTATTCAAAACGGAGGTTAATTGGATTGCTTGCAAGTGTAGAGATCGGGTATAAAGAACTTCTTTATTTAACATTAAATGCTCGTAACGACTGGTCTTCAACTCTTCCTAAAGACAATAATCAATTTTTCTACTATGGTATCGCATCAAGTTTTGTCTTTAGTGAACTACTTTCTGATAATGCAAAAAGTGTAATCGACTTAGGTAAAATTCGTTTAGCTTACGGTACTACTGGTAATGATGCTCCTGTATATGCCATTAATCCGGCATTTATTAAGAGTTCAATTTACAATCCATTCAGAACATTAGATTTCCCATTAAATGGACAAAATGCATTTGAAGTAGGAAACACGTTGGGTAATCAGTTATTACAACCTGAAATTTCGTCAGAGTTTGAGATTGGAATGCAAATGAAGTTTTTTGGAAATCGTTTAGGATTTGATATCGCATATTACAACAAAACCTCAGATAACCAGATTTTTGGATTAGCATTAGCTCCATCCACCGGTTATACGAATCAAACAACCAACCTTGGTGAAATCAACAACAAGGGTCTCGAGTTCCTTTTAGAAGGTACACCAATCCAATCCAGAGATTTTAGCTGGGACATTTTATTAAACTACTCTCAAAACGAGAATGAATTGGTAAGTCTTCCGGAAGAACTTGGAGATAAAATTCCAATCGGAGGCTTAAGCACTGTTGGCTTTGTCGCTATTGTTGGTGAACCTATTGGCTTGTACGAAGGAACAGTTCCTCAGCGAACCGAATCAGGACAAATCATTGTTAATCCGGGGACAGGACGCCCACTGACTGCAACTGAAAAGCAAATTATGGGAAGTGCTGACTATGATTACACCATGGGCATTACAAACTCTTTCAGCTATAAAGATTTTACCTTAACTGCGGATTTGGATATTCGCCAAGGTGGTGTCATGTTCTCAAGAACTGCTGACATTAACTATTTTACCGGAAACATTGTACAAACAACGTATAACGATCGTCATACGTTCATTATACCAAACTCGGTAATCGAAGACCCTGATAACGAAGGAAGCTATGTTGAAAACACAACGCCAATATCAAAAGAAGACTTTGATGATTATTTTTCAGACGGCGGAAGCTTACTGGATGAATCATGGCTGGTCTCTCGTTCATTTGTGAAACTAAGACGTGTTGCCCTTACGTACAACTTACCAAATAGCATTCTTAATAAAACACCTTTCGAAGGGATTTCACTAACTGCTTATGGTAATAACTTGGCACTCTGGACTCCTGCCGAAAATAATTTAATCGATCCTGAGGTAACTACATTTGGTAATGACCTGGAAGGTAAGTTTGGAGAATTTACTGCAAACCCATCAACACGCAGTTGGGGTCTAAACCTTAAGTTGAATTTCTAAAAACAGAGAACATGAAAAGAATATTAATAATACTTACAATATTAAGTACAACATTGGTTTCCTGCGAGAGCTGGTTGGATGTAAACGACAACCCGAATGTTCCAACGGAAGTAACCACTGAATTGGTGCTGCCTGCAGCAGAAGCATCTATTGCTGTTCAGGTTGGAGGAATGCTCTTTAATACGGGTGGATTTTACGCTCAATATTGGTCACAAGCGCCAGAAGCAAACCAATACAACGGGTTGGATAAGTTTGATGTGAAGACCGACTTTTTGGATAACCAATATACGGAATTATATGCCGGTGCATTAAATGACCTGGAATATATCCGTACAGCCTCAACGGAACAAGAGGATTGGGGAAACTACCTTGTTGCAACAGTATTGCGCGCATATACTTACCAACTACTCGTTGATTTGATCGATAAAGTTCCATATACTGAATCTCTTCAGGGCACGGGTATTCTAAACCCAGTATTTGATGACGGAAAAGTTGTGTATGATGGTCTAATTACTGAACTTGATGATGCGTTAGGTCGCGTTACCGGATCTGAGATCGTGGCCTCAACTGACATGTTACTTGGAGCAGACATAGATGAATGGATTGGTTTTGCAAACGCGATGAAATTAAAAATATTTATGCGTCAAAGCGAAACAGCGTCGAATCATTCTGCCGAAGTTAAAGCCTTGATCGACGCTAACAATTTCATGTCAATGGATGTTATGTTTGCCTCTTTCGCAGACGAACAAAACAAAAGAAATCCTTGGTATGATACAGAAGTTGACCGTTTAGGTGGTGTAAACCATGTTGCTACCCACAATATCATAAGCTATCTAAAATCGACTGCTGATCCTAGACTGGAAACGATATGGGCCGCAGCAACTGTTAACGACCAGTATAATGGGAACTTTCCAGCCGGGAAAACGATTCCAGGAATTAAAAACGAAGATTTTAGCTTCCCAATCGTTGGTGCAACTCAACCGATTTACCTGTATACCATGTCAGAATTATATTTCTTTATTGCTGAAGCTGAACTGCGTTACAACAATGATGCAACAGCTGCAAAAGCAGCTTATGAATCTGCAATTGATGCGAGCATAGCGCTACATGGTATTGCAACTCCGGGATCAGAACTTTACGGAGCTGGAAAACCCATAGAATTCAACGAAACTCACAAACAGATTATGATGCAAAAATGGGTATCGTTAGCATTAGTGAACAACATTGAAGCCTGGTTTGAAATCAAAAGAACAGAATATCCGTCTATTTCAGATGCCACTGTGGCCTCTATTCAATCTAATCCAGATGCTTATACTCCCGGAGATCGTATTAAACCATATGAAAATACGCTTGGAGATGGAAAATGGTTAACCCGATTCTACTATCCAGATGCTGCGGTTTCAAGCAATGAAAATACACCATCTCAGCCTGCACTGACAGATAAAGTTTGGTGGGATCAAAATTAATATTTAAAACACAGAGATATGAAAAAGATATTAGCAAGCCTTTTTATATTAAGCATCTTATTTGCTGGATGTGAAAAGGATATTACCACAGAAGATGTTTCTCAAATAACATACTTCGCCAATTTTACGGTTGAAGGAGAAAGTCTGATTTATCATGATCTTGGCACTCCCTACACCGATGCTGCAGTTACAGCAGAAGAAGACGGGCAGGAACTTCCCGTTGAAGTTAGTGTATCAGGGGAAATTACAGGCTATTCAGGCACGACTGTCAATACTGACGTAATGGATAAATATGTAATTTCTTATTCCGCAATCAATAGCGATGGTTTTCCAGCTGCAGCAACCCGAACAGTTGTGGTTGGCAAAAGTGGCGATTTAGTCAACAGCATTGAAGGCGTATACACATCGTCAGTGCAGCGCGCTCCGGCTTTTGCAGCTTCGGATCAGTACAATGACATGGAATATATTTTCATCACAAAAACCGGAGATAATACCTATGAAATATCCGGCGCAATTGGAGGGTATTACTACATTGGACGCGACTATGGCTATGCATATGCTGCCCAGGGAGCTGTCATCACTGCGAATAGTATTCCGGCTAATGATTTCTCTATTACTCAAGCTTCAATCCCCGGATTCGGCCTTGATATCGACATTACAAATTTCACTGTTGATCCAGATAGTAAGATGATTACGTTCACAGGAGCAGGTGATTTTGGCGATGGTGAATTTCATGTTCAATTAAAACAAATACAGTATTAATTGACTATTGATTTTTTTAACATCTAAAATTTTATCAAATATGAAAAAGCTTATTAAATATTTATTCATTCTTGCTCTGGTAATTGGTTTTGCGGCCTGTCAGGAAGAATATGAGGTTGGAGATGCAGGTGCCAAGACCTTATCTGGCGACTGGGTTGTAATCGAGTACAACCTCGATGTTGAAGCCCTTTACGGACCATACACCTTACAGGTGTATAACACTTCTTTTGATCCGGACATGATCTGGATTGAAAACATCTACGATAGTGGGTACAAAGTTAAAGCAAACAAACTGTCGGATACGACATTTGGTGTTACAGGAGCTACTGATGTTACCGGTGGACATGATGGCACTATGGACATTGTCGATGGTGAAGTTTTTGATAACGATAGTATCTCATTCCGTGTCATTTTATATGATGCTGATGGAGAAATCGCTGATGACTACTTAGAAGCAGGACACCGTTATACCGGTTGGGCTGACGATCAACATTAATAAAAACACTGGACTGGAGTGGTACTTCTTTCTCCTTCAATTTCAAAGAAAAGTTCTCAGTAACTGCCGCTCCGGTCCTCCTTACAAAAAAGAAGCTGTCCTTTTGGGCAGCTTCTTTTTTGCTATAAAAAAACTGGCCGCCTCAAACTAAAAATTGAGACGGTCAGTTTATATTTATTTCAGTTCTTAAATCTGTATTGTTTATTTAGAACTTGTCAGTTCTTCGGTCAAAATTAGTTTACTTCACCGTTTGCGATCAGCCACTCCGCAATTTGTACCGCATTCAGGGCAGCCCCCTTTTTAATTTGATCACCCACACACCAAAATGTCAGTCCTTTGGGGTTGGTGATATCTTTCCGCAATCGACCAACATACACATCATCCTTACCCGCTACAAACAAAGGCATTGGATATTCATTGCTCTGAGGTTTATCAATTACCGTTAAGCCTTCGAATTTCTCAAATGCTTCGCGAACCTGAGCAACAGTTAGCTCTTCTTCGGTTTCTACCCAAATGGCTTCGGAGTGAGAACGGGCAACAGGAACACGCACACAAGTAGCACTAACCTCAGTGTCGGTATGCATAATCTTTTTGGTTTCCCAGTTCATTTTCATTTCCTCTTTGGTGTAGTCATTATCCAGGAACACATCAATATGAGGAATAATATTCATCGATAACTGATAAGCAAATTTATTAATCGTAGGCTCTTCACCATTTGCAATCTGACGAGTTTGCTCTTCCAGCTCTGCAATTCCCTGCGCACCGGCACCACTGGCAGCCTGATAAGTTGCCACTTGCACTTTTGTAATTTTCGATAAATCCTGAATCGGTTTTAACGCCACTACCATCTGAATCGTTGAACAGTTCGGGTTGGCAATAATATTTCGTGGGCGAACTTTTGAATCCTCTGGATTTACTTCAGGAACAACCAAAGGTACATCATCATCGTAACGAAAGGCGCTGGAATTGTCAATCATAATTGCTCCATGCTTGGTGATTGTTGAAGCAAAATCTTTAGAAATTGATCCGCCGGCTGATGTCAGGGCAATATCAATATCCTTGAAATCATCGTTATGTTTCAGCTCTTTAACAGTCAGTTTCTTTCCTCTAAATTCATACTCTTTCCCAGCACTTCGGGCCGATCCAAATAAAACTAACTCATCGAGTGGAAAATTACGTTCGGCCAAAACTTTTAGAAATTCCTGACCAACAGCACCACTTGCTCCAACAACTGCAACTTTCATAATTAAAATAATTTTGTTAACTTCATTTTACTAATCTACGTTCTTCTGCACGTAGTATAAAGTCCGCAAAATTAACGGTTTGCTTTTAATTTTTCACACAATGTGGCGTACAAATAGTGTTTTTCTTTTTCTGCTTATAAATTTATTAACAATTGAAAGTCATGCAACTGAGATTTGGCATGAAGATTTTTCAACTCCAAACCTAGGCGTTTGGGGCGATGCCGACGGTTCAACCATTCATATTGACACTTCTTCAGTAAAGAACTGGTCCATCAAATTTGACAACTGCATCTTTACTGCAGAAGACGACTATGTGAAAACCGTTTCAACTTCTGGTGGTCGTTTTGAAGCATTGGACAGTGATGGAGAAGCGGTCTGGATTTCAGAATGGATTTCAATCCGAAACTATTCAATGATTAATTGTGAGTTAGTAGCCAAAGAAACTGGCAGTGGAAAAAATCCGGAGAGCAAGTACCTAAAAGCTTTCTATCAATTGGATGGGAACGAAAAAGTTCAGTTTGAAACAAATGGCATCAACGAAGGGAACTGGGGCGAATCCGTGGTCAGTCAATCACAACTAAACGGCGACTCTCTTCGGGTAATCGTGTACCTAAACAGCAGTTATGCGAACGACAAAATTATTTTGGATGACATCCGGGTTTGGAGCGATCAGGCTGAAAAGATTGATGAAAACCAGCTGGCTAAAGCAGGAGATATTCTAATTAATGAGGTACTTTTTAACCCTTATTCTGACGGTGTCGATTTTGTAGAAATTTTTAATAAGTCCGAAAAAACAATCAGGCTTGATCATTTATTTTTGGCCAATCGAAATGAGGATCAATCTCTAAAACAGCTTATTGCTTTGTCCAAGTCGTCAATCCTGTTTAAACCCCAAACCTACCTCGTGCTGTGCAAGGATCAAGATAAAATACTGAGCTTTTACGATACCAATTGTTCCTCATGTTTTCTCGAAATGAATAGTATTCCGGCGTTTAATAATGATGATGGCCATGTCGTTTTACTCAATGATTCGCTGGAAGTCATTGATGAAATGAACTACGCTGAACGTATGCATCACCCACTTTTAATCGATAAAGAAGGTGTTTCGCTGGAACGAATTTCACTTACTGAATCTGGCATGAATCCCGCCAACTGGAACTCAGCCACTGCTGAAAATCATTTTGCGACTCCCGGTTTTAAGAATTCGATAGCCGATTCAGAAAACATCTCAGAAGACTTGGTGGAACTCAATCCTAACGTTTTTTCACCCAACAACGATGGTTATAATGACATGCTTCACATCAGTTATCAGTTTCGCAGGACGGACTACATTGCCAATCTAACAATATTTAACTCGGCAGGTCAGGCCATTCGTGAGCTGGTGAAAAACGAACCGGTCGGCAGTCGCGGCGAATGGACCTGGGAAGGACAGCAAAACGATGGAAACAAAAGTCGTATCGGCCTCTATATTTTATTGCTCGAACTACATTCGCCCAATGGTGATGTCAAGCAATATAAAAAAGTTTGTACCTTGACTGGCCGACTGGAATGATTTTTTAAAATTTTTGTAACAGACCATCACAATAACAGACCAAAAAGAAAAAACAAAACATGAAACGCAGCCTTCATTACTTCGCGTGGAGAGAAGTCACCCGATCTTCCGCATTTGGGAAAAGTCTGGCAACCACGATTATGCTCGGCTTCTTGGCCCTCTATTTTTCAGCCAATTTTTTGATACTCGGATTTTTTATACCGAATATAATTGGAGAAGAATTCCCTGACGCTAATCCGGTAAGCATTTTCAACAGTTATTTGCTGGTTTATTTTGCTTTTGATCTGCTTTTCCGGCAGATCTTACAAAATTTACCAACCATTAGCTTCAAGCCATTTATTATTCTGAATGTGAAAAGAAGCCAAATTGCCCGTTACCTGCTGTTACGATCAACCATTCACTTTTTCAACTTTCTCCCCTTCTTTTTATTAATCCCTGTAACGTTTTCTCTTGTAGCAGCCAACCATCCACTAGCGAACACATTGGCTTGGTTTATCGGAATAGTGCTAATGATTTTCACGAACCACTTCTTAACAACCTATCTGAAATGGTGGATTAATGAAAGTGGCTATGGCTTTTACATTTTTATTGGCTTGTTTGTAAGCTTGTATGCGATCAATTTCTTTGGAGTAGCAGATTTAACCGGAATGTTTGGTCACTTTTTCGATTCAATTTTGGTTAATCCGTTACTGGCACTTGCATTGCTCATTCCACTTGTTGTATTTATTGCCCTCAATTTCAATTACCTGAAGAAAAACCTTTACCTCAATCTGGTTGCTAAAAAGCAAAAAGACAACACTGTTCGTGATTTTTCGTGGATGAACCGATTGGGAGACTATGGAAAATTTATTTCGCTGGAGCTACGCATGATTTGGCGAAACAAACGCCCACGCACCCAATTTATGATGACCATTCTTTTTCTATTTTATGGTCTGTTAATTTACAAAGATTCCGGGAACGGCATTCCCGATTTTATTTTTATACTGGGAGGACTGCTCATGGTTTCGATGTTTTCCATCTCGCTGGGGCAGTTTTTCCCCGCATGGCACAGTGGCTATTTTTCGATGCTGATGACCCAAAATTTTAAAATGAAGCAATTTCTGCAATCATTTTATTACATGAATGTGGTGGTTTCCTTTGTGTATTATTTACTGACCCTACCCTACGTGCTTCTCGACTCTCGAATCATTTATTATCATTCAGCCATGCTGCTTTATCACATCGGCATTAATATGAACCTGATATTTTTGTTCGGAAAAAACAGCAAACGTGCACTTGATTTAAGTGGATCATCCATGTTCAACTATCAGGGAATGGGAGCATCGCAGTGGCTGATCTCTTTCCCGTTGATCCTTGGTCCGGTTATCATCTATGCCTTATCAAAATTGGTACTTGGTGCCAACGGCGCATTAATTCTTTTAGGAGGGTTGGGTATCGTAGGTATTTTAGCTCAACCTCAACTATTTAATTACTTTACAAGAGCTTACTTAAAACAGAAACATCGTTTAATTAAAGACTATAAAAATTCCTGATCATGATAGAAATTAGCAACCTGATAAAAGCATACAATAAAGAAGTTGTTCTGAACATTCAGCAGCTGACGATAAACCGTGGAGAAGTATTTGGTTTAGTGGGCAATAATGGAGCCGGAAAAACTACTTTATTTAACCTCATTCTCGACCTGATTGTGCCGAGCAAGGGACACGTAATTAACAACCAAATCAACGTTCAGGAATCCGAGGATTGGAAATCATTCACCGGGGCATTTATAGATGAAAGCTTCACCATTGGCTACCTCACGCCCGACGAATATTTTGGTTTTATTGCAGAACTTCGTGAACTGAACCAAGCCGACATGGACAAACATTTGGATCGCTATGAAGATTTTTTCAATGGAGAATTGCGTGGCAAAAAGAAATTTATTCGCGACCTGTCGAAAGGAAATCAAAAAAAAGTCGGTATTGCTGCGGCAATGATGGGTAATCCGGAAGTCGTTGTTTTGGACGAACCGTTTGCAAACCTCGACCCCGGATCTCAATACAAATTGCGCCATCTAATTAAAGATCAGGCTGTAGAAATGGGAACCACCTTCCTGGTTTCCGGGCACACGCTTGATAACATTATCGATGTTTGTTCGAGGTTAGTGATTCTTGAAAAAGGAAAAATTGTAAAAGACGTACCAAAAACGGAAACAACGCTCAGGGAAATTGAAGACTTCTTTGCCGGGGTGAAAGAAGAAGCCGGACTTGAGCTATAACTTCAGGATACAAAACTGGCAGTGGGCTTTCCTCCCACTGCCAGTTTTGTAAAACATAAGTTGTCTTGCTATTAGATCAATTCCTTAATCACTTTTATAGCACTTTCGTAATCGGGCTCATCTGTTACTTCAGGAACAATTTCAGCATATTTTACTACGCCATCTTTATCAATTACAATTGTACCCCGGGTAAGCAAACGCAACTCTTTAATAAGGTACCCATATTTTGTTCCAAAATCAACATCTTTATGATCCGATACAGTGATCACTTTATCCAGCCCTTCGGCAGCACAAAAGCGGTTTTGAGCAAAAGGCAAATCACATGAAATCGATAAAATAACGGCATCGCCTAAGTTCGAGGCTTCGTCATTAAACTTGCGGTTTTGCGCCTGACAAACGCCTGTGTCGATAGATGGATAAAGCGCTAAGACACGCACTTTACCGTCATAGTCTGATAATTTTACGGGGCTTAAGTCTGATCCAACTACTGTAAAATCAGGAGCCTGATCTCCCACTTTTATTGGTTCGCCTAATAATGTTAATGGATTTCCTTTGAAGGTAATTTTTCCGGTTGTTTCTTTCATTTCTTTGTTATTTAATTTCAAGCTAAAAAACAAACGAATATCACACTTGTTTAGTCAACCCTCATGCTATTTTTGAGCTTTTTTTTAGTTCCTGCTTATTTGTTTTATAATCACCGGTTTATCGAGTATCTGTGCGATAGCTGCTCCCGCTTGAATTTTTCGAACCACATTCATTCCTTCAATCTAACCAGAGTGGAAGCTAACTTCATCGCTATTTTTTTTTTAAGAAACAAAAAAAGAACTCACTATGAAGATGAATTCGGTCAATACAAATCAATTAAGAAACGAATAATTTTTTCTTGTGATCATTTAGTTCACATTGTATTAACTACTGATTAACAAAGACTAGCAATCTTAGCATCAACTAATTTACTTAGTTCATGAAATCGAAAATAAGAGATTTAAAAGTTTCTGTTATTTCAGATGTACACTTGGCTACTCACGCTTGCAAAGCCAAACCATTGCTTAAATATCTAAAATCAATCAATCCCGAAATTTTAGTTTTAAATGGTGACATCATTGACTCCTGGCGTTTTTCACGAAACTACTTCCCCAAGCCTCATTTAAAAGTGGTTCGCCAATTTATTAAGATGCTGGAAAAGGGAGTGAAAATCTTCTATATCACCGGCAATCACGACGAATTCCTACGGAAGTTCAATGGTGCCGAAATGGGAAACCTAAAAATCGTCAACCAGTTAATACTGGACTTGAACGACCAGAAAACGTGGATTTTTCACGGAGATCTGTTCGACCACGTCATCCATCAGGCCAAGTGGCTGGCAAAATTTGGAGCCGCAATTTACGGATTACTCACTGTTGCTAATAAATCCGTTAATGCGATGTTGCGAGTGTTCAAATTAAAGGATGTAATTATATACAAAAGCATAAAAAAGAAGTTGATTAAAGATAAAACTCAACTCACACACTTTGAGGAGGTAATCACCAAAATTAGTGGCGAACGCAATTACAAAACCGTAATTTGCGGGCACACGCATATCCCGAGAGATAAGTCGACACTCACAGCGAATGGTTTAGTTCGCTATATCAACTGTGGCGACTGGGTAGAACATTTTACGGCAGCCGAGTACCACCATGAAAAATGGCATCTTTTTCATTATATCGATAATCAGGAAGATGATGAAAACAATGACGAACCGGACATTCCCAATAAAAAGGAAGTCTACAAATCGCTCTTCCAGGAGTTAGCAGTGGCCAACCTATTGTAAGCTGATATATGAAAATACTATACGCCATTCAAGGCACAGGAAACGGGCACCTGGCCCGGGCAACCGAAATTGTTCCCATACTAAAAACAATGGCCGAAACCGACGTTTTGGTGAGCGGTATTCAAGGAGATTTAAAGCTCCCGTTCGATGTCAAATACAAACACTATGGGTTAAGCTTTATTTTAGGGAAAAAGGGCGGTGTCAGTTTTTCCAAAACCTTATTAAAATTAAAACCGTTTCGCTTTATTAAAGATGTATACAAACTGCCGCTCGACAATTACGATTTGGTGCTCTGCGATTTTGAGCCTGTTGCTGCCTGGGCATGCAAACTGCGAGGGAAAAAAGCCGTTGGGGTGAGTCATCAAAATGCCGTGCTTCACCCAAACGCGCCAAAACCCCAAAAAGCAGATTGGTTGGGAAATACGATTCTGAAAAAATACGCGCCAAGCACCAAAAAATATGGGTTCCACTTTCAGGAGTTGGATGAGAACAATTTCACCCCGGTGATTCGCTCTGCCATCCGAAAGGCTAAAGTGAAAAAGCTATCGCATTACACGGTTTACCTGCCAGCCTACAGCGATGATGAAATTATCGCCGCCTTATCGCCATTCAATGAAGTCCGCTGGGAAGTGTTTTCAAAGCATAGTGCAAAAAACGATGAGCAAGGGAATATTCGAATCCGTCCGGTTTCACTCGAACATTTTACCCAATCGTTTACCACATGCACAGGCATCTTGTGTACGGCTGGTTTCGAAACACCTGCCGAGGCTATTTTCATGGGTAAAAAGCTTTGTGTTATCCCGATGAAAAAACAATATGAACAAGCTTGTAATGCCGCGTTCTTAGGTGAAATGGGAGTGATCGTGTTGCCGGAATTAAAAAATCAAACTAAAAAAATAGACGAATGGATCAATCAATCTGATTCACTGCAAATTAACTATCCGGATCATACACTCGAAATTCTTGCTAATATTCTTCACTCGGCATAATTATTGCTAACAAAGAGACTGGTTCGTATTTTTACCAAAAATCAATCTCAGGTGGTCAGAATAATTTTGCTTGTTTGCTCGCTCTTTATTTCAACTTTCCTTTATGCACAGCGGCTTTTAGTTACTGATGCAAAAACAGGAAACCCGATCGAAGGTGTAATCGTTTTTTCTGAAACCAGAAGCACACAAACCAACAAACAGGGATTGGTAGATATCAGGCAGTTTCATCCAAACAAAGCGATTCATTTTAAACACTCTTCGTACCTCAACTACAAAGCCAATAAACAAACACTTTGGTCACTCAACTACAAGGTTGAATTGCTAATTGACCCGGTAAAGTTGGACGAAATCGTTATTTCCGCCAATCGAAGGAGCCAATCGAAACTGGAAGTTCCCAACCAGATAGTCAGTATCAATCACGAAGAAATAGCTTTGGCTAACCCACAAACAACAGCAGACTTGTTGAATACAAAAGGGGGCGTTTTTATTCAAAAAAGCCAGATGGGGGGCGGCAGTCCGATGATTCGCGGTTTTTCAGCAAACAGGTTGTTGCTAGTCATTGATGGCGTCAGGATGAACAATGCCATTTATCGCAATGGCAATTTACACAATGTTATCTCGTTGGATGCAGCCTCAATTGAGCACACCGAAGTTATTTTTGGCCCCGGTTCCGTCATGTATGGCAGCGACGCTTTGGGCGGTGTTCTTCACTTTCAAACCTTGTCGCCCAAATTGTCAACCAACGAACGATACAAGCAGTCGCGCAATGCCTTTGTACGATACGCCAGTGCGAACTTCGAAAAAACAATTCATGCTGATTTTAACCTCGGGAATGAAAAACTGGCGACAGTAGCCAGTTTTACGGTTACCGACTTTGACGACCTGATGATGGGGAAACATGGTCAGGACTCCTATTTAAGGCCTGAATATGTTGAAAATGATCAAATCGTTGAAAATCCGGATTGGCACAAACAGGTTCGAACTGGATACAGTCAGTTTAACTACCTGCAAAAAATCAGATACCGCCCCAACGAACGGTGGAACTTGGTTTATGCCTTTCATTTGTCAACAACTTCCAATATTCCGCGTTACGACCGCTTGATTCAATATAGCGACGAGAAACTGAAATACGCCAAGTGGTATTACGGCCCTCAAAAGTGGAATTTGCACTCACTTAAAATCGAAAGGAAAACTCAAAATTTATTTTTCGATCAAACAAGCTTTTTAGCAGGATGGCAGAACTTTACAGAAAGCCGCCACAGCCGAAAATTAGGCAATGAAGAACTAACCAGCCGAACAGAAAAGTTGGACATATTTAGCTTGAATCTTGATCTCGACAAGAAGATTGACCAAAATAACTTTCTGTATTATGGGTTCGAGGGAAACTTTAATTGGCTGAATTCTATGGGAGTCGTTAAAAACGTGAACACCAGTCAAACGCAGGAAACTTCATCTCGCTATCCAGATGGCTCTACCACTTCAAGCTTGGCAGCCTATGCCAGCTACAAACTTTCACTGCATCAAAGAGTCACCCTGAATCTTGGAGGTCGTTTTTCCATCAATCAACTTCAAGGCGAATTCGACCGACAATTCTTTGATTTCCCTACAGATGGATTTGACAACACCCACTCTTCGTTTACCGGAAATATCGGATTAGTCTTTCACCCAACTGAATATTGGCAGTTTAATGCCAACGCATCCAGTGGTTTTCGCGCCCCCAACATCGATGATATTGCCAAAGTATTTGACTCCTCACCGGGGAATGTAGTGGTTCCCAACCCGGATTTAAATCCGGAATATGCCCGGAACGTCGAAATCGGCATTCTACGAAGTGTGAAAAATCTAGCCAAACTGGAGCTTAACTTCTTTTACACTTACCTCAACGATGCGATAGTTCGCCGCCCTTATTTGCTGAACGGTCAGGACTCTGTTTTGTACGAAGGAGAAATGAGCCGTGTAGAAGCACTCGTAAATTCAGATTATGCACACATTTATGGTGGAGACCTGAGCATGGAGTGGATTCTATCATCGAAAATACGCAGCCGAAATTCCATTACGGCTACATTTGGAGAGGACAGCGCGGGAATGCCTGTTCGACATGTAGCTCCGGTATTTGGCAGTTCTCACTTGTTGTACAACGACCACAATAAAACAATAGACCTATATCTAAATTTCAACGCTAAACTTTCAAATTCGAAATTAGCTCCAAGCGAACGGGAGAAAACCTATCTCTACGCTCAAGATTCCAATGGTAATCCTTATTCGCCCGGCTGGATCACGCTGAACCTAAAATCGTCATTTCAATTAACCGAAAAATACAGCCTGAATTTAGGGATTGAAAATATTCTCGATAAGCGTTATCGTCCCTACTCTTCAGGAATTGTCGCCGCCGGACGAAATGTTATCCTTTCGTTTAAAGCCATCATTTAGACTTCGCTTCTGTCCAAATCTGGAGGCCTGATCATTCTCTGCCGACCTACCAAAGTTTAAATTATCGAACTGTTTACATCACCCAATGATTTTTGTATATTGAGTGTCAAATCACATCATTGTCCAAACTTAGAATTTTCACTATGAAAAAGTTAAAAAATTTTCTAATAGGCTTACTTATCGTCGCCCTTGCATTGTTAATAGTAGCGTTCTTTTTACCCCGCCAGGTTCATGTTGAACGAAGCGGAACAATTGAAGCTCCCCCCAAAGTTGTTTTCAATCAGGTTAATAATTTGCATACCTGGGAAAAATGGGCTGTATGGAACCAAATTGATCCGGAAATGAAAGTTGAATTTGAAAATACAGGTGTCGGAGAAGGCGCTGCTTATACGTGGGAAAGTGAAGATTCTAACGTTGGCTCGGGGAGATTGACCATTACTGCTTCGGAGCCCTACGATTCGATTGCGACAGAAATGGATTTTATGGAAAAGGGAACATCTTCAGGCTATTTTTTATTTGAAGAGGTAGAAAAAGGCACAAAAGTTACCTGGGGATTTGACACAGATTTGGGCAATAACCCGGCTGCCCGCTGGATGGGTTTGATGTTTGATTCGATGCTCGGGAAAGATTTTGAGAAAGGAATTGAGAACCTGGGCGTTGTCTCAGAAACCATTGTCCAGGAAGGGCGTCCCATTGTTGAAATAGTTACTGTCCCTGAATTTAACTACGTGAGTATGCGTAGCAACATTCAATTTGAAAACACTTCAACCCAAATGGGAGTGATGTACGGAAAGCTATCGAATTTCATTGACAATAATGACTTAATGATGACGGATACTCCTTACGCGATTTACCATAAGATTGATGGAACAATGATTGATTTGGAATGTGGTATTCCGGTTGAGTATAAAACTGAAACAAATGGCGATATCATTTCTGGAGTCATGCCAACTAAAAAATATGCCACGGCAGATCATTTTGGATCGCACGAAACGCTGGGTGAAACACATCAATTTATACAAAACTGGATAGTCGAAAATGGCTTTGAGCTTGTTGGCAGTCCGATGGAGAAATACCTGACCGATCCGCAAAAAGAACCGGATGTATCAAAATGGGTGACAGCCATTTATTATCCGGTGAAGTGAGTTTTAATCCAGAATGCTTGTGCTTACAAAGTGGTCAAGCCAAATCATTCTCCCATACTTTTTTTCTAATCGTTGACGGGATGCCTGATAAGCTTCAGTTTGTTCTGTTTGGTAATAGGCTTTCACGATAAGTGCCTGAAGCAAAACAGGAATCCAACTACACTCGGCCATTTCATCGTCTTGAAAAAGGTCGAGCGCTTTTTGGTAGTCTTCGATTGCCTGCACTTTATCTCCACCAAAAGCCTTGGGACGATTAAATAGCTGGTTGCCTTTTTCCAACCACAGAAAAGGCTCGTTTGAATTGAGATCTTCAGCCATTTTTAGGCTTTTTTGCAATTTGGGTAAAACAAGGGGAGCATTAAAAATTGAAAAGGCAATTTGGAATCCGTAAAAAGCCGTTTGAATACAATATAACTTTGGTGAATCGGGGAATTTGGCAATAGCCTGATCCAGCATTTCCTCAGCAGTTTCGTGCATTTTCTTGGCGCTTTCTTTTTTGTCATTCCCCAAATAATAACCAATCAAACCGTATCTGGCCATCAATATTTCAAGCTGCCATTCCAGCGAACCATCAGACTCTTTCTCCATTTTTTGGATATGTTGTTCCCAGTTTTCCATATCTCCCTTAATGTATGTCTTCTTTAACTGGCAACGTGCCTTTTCGAGTGATGTTTGTCCACAAGAGGTGAGCCCTACGAAAAGCACCAATCCAAAAATCAAGAGTCCTATTTTCTGCATACTAAATCCTATCTTCATTCATTTTCAACTTGTTTTTCTCCTTGTACAACTGCCACCAGGGAATACGAGGAACTTCATGATGCTCCCAGTGGTAACCAAAAAAATAACAACTTAACATGGCCCACCAATGTGGCCCTCTCTGGCTGCGTGCTTTATGCGGCTGCATTTCTTCTTGATGTGGTTTTCGATGTGGCAAGAACGTACCAACAAAAAACAACTGAAAAGTAGCCAATATTGCCGGAATAATCCAATAAACAATCAATTGTTCTGGTTCAAACCAAATTTTTAAAAGATTAAAAGCCACAGCCATAAACAAGAATTGCCAAATGGTTGCATAGCGTTTCAAAAACATAAACCACCAAACGAAAAAGTTCTGCGATTTGACATAGTAATCCGGATCCTTCTCTGTTGCCGGAAACTGATGATGCAAATAATGGTTCTTCCTCAATTTTTGATAGGAAAGCCCCGCAAAAAGCAACGATGACATCCATCCGAAAATGCGGTTGACTTTCATTTTATTGTTGATTAAACCGTGCATTGCATCGTGTCCGGTAATAAACAAACCGGTATACAAGTATGCTTGAATAATCACATGCAAGTAAGTCCAAACTGATCCACCATCGACCTGCAAAAAGAGCAGGCAATAAAGCAAATGAACCAGCCAACAAGCAATAACAACTATGGCAACAAAAACACCCATCAAATTAAGTTTAATGTCAAATTTAAGCTCAAGAAAAAGGCTAATTGCAGGAAGAGTATCCAAATAGCCAATTTATTCTCTACCTGCAGTTTCCCGGCTCGCATCAGCGAAAAAACGAATAACGACACCAAGTACCAATCTAAATAGTTTTTAAGCGGAATTTGTTCAGTTTGCCACTCCCACATCTTCAACGCAGTAGCTACCGGCTCCATCACAAAATCAAACCCAACCATCAACAAAGCCCCGAGGAACGGGAAAAACCATCGATGATTGATACTGCCTAAAAGAGCGAAAATGCAGTATGATAAAAGCAGCCAGTTCGCGCCAATCAGCAAAGGAGTATTATTTAGTTGAAAGCCCAAAGCTCTCCCATAAGTATATTGGCCAAAAAGCAGTTGAGTATTTACGCCAATCATTTCGGCTAAAAATCCGAGCAATCCTATTGTCAGGAAAATAATTCCTGCTTTAAAAGTCCACTGCTGATGAAAAACGAACAATAAAATGGTGGTCAATAATAAATTGAAAGAAGTCAGACTAACAAAAATCGGATAAGTTTCATCGAATGAAAAGCCAACGATCCCAACCAGATAAAGAATACCGAGAATTATTTTGACTGACTTTATGATTTTAGGATTTTCGATCATCTCGTTTTTAACTTTTCTTCAACCATCTCGGCAACTATTTTTGCTGATGATAAACACAACGGGATTCCGCCACCCGGGTGCACACTTCCACCCACAAAATAAATATCTTTCAAATCACGCCTGAAATTCGGATGCCGATTGAACGCTGAAAACGAACTGTTTGAACTTGGTCCATACATCGCCCCCTGAAACGAACCGGTTCGATCTTCGATTTTTACCGGATCCAACGTTTTTTCAAAAACAATCTGACCTTCCATATCTTCCCCAAGTATCCGATTCAGCTTTGATAAAATATTCCTGCGCGTCTCCAACTTTAGTCTTGTCCAGTCTTGCCCCACATTTTCAGGCGCATTGACCATTACAAACCAATTTTCCATCTCGTCAGGTGCATCGTCCGAATTTTCTTTACTACTGATAAACACATAAACAGTCGGATCAGTTGTAATTTCTTTTCGATCAAACAAGTATGAAAACTCCTTTTCGTAGTCACCACTAAAAAAGATATTGTGCAAATCCAGTTGGCCAAAACGCTTTTTCATTCCCCAGTAAAAAATCAAGGCCGAAGAAGAGCGCTCTGCTTTTTCAATTCTAGTCAATCGCTTTTTGTCCGGCAACAAATCCGAATAAAACTGATGAATATCCACATCACTAATCAAAACGTCACAATCTTTCGTTTCGCCTTTTACCACCACTCCTTTCAAACTCTTTTCCTCCACCAGTACTTTTTCAACTGGTGTATTGAAATAAAAATTGACTCCCAGTCGTTTCGCTTGCTCCACCAACGAACTCGTAATTTCATACATTCCGTGAGAAGGAAAGAAAGCGCCCAGGCTGTGTTCCAAATGCGAAATAACGCTCATCGTTCCCGGTGTTTTATAGGGATTTGAACCATTGTAAGTGGCATAGCGATCAAACAACTGAACGATTCGCGGATCTTTAAAAGACTCTTCGTTAAGCTTGTGAAGTGTTGAAAAAGCCTTGAGCCGGGCAAATTGCAACGCCTTCAGAAAATTGTCCCAAGTCAGCAATTTCGAAAGTCGATGAAATGAATTGAATATGAATATTGGCGCTGTAAGTTGATAAACCATTGCCGCATGCTTTAAATAAGCAACTATCTTCTTTTCCGAAACTTGCGTTTTCGCCTCAACCTCACGAGCAAATTTATCGACATCAGAGAAAGCCGACAATCTTGTTCCATCTTCAAAAAAGTATTTTGTGACCACATCTAGTTTTCGGTATTCAAATTTTAAATCATCATCAAGCAATTCATCAACTAAATGAGGCAAGGTAAATAACGATGGTCCCATGTCGAAGCGAAAGCCATCTTGACGAAATTCGTTGATTTTTCCTCCGGGATTTGCAGCCTGTTCAAAAACATCTACAGCAAAACCTAAGCGAGCTAAGCGAATGGCAGCAGCCAAACCGGCAACCCCTGATCCAATCACGATGCCATTCAATTTCCTTTGTTTCATGGTTTTAAATCTGGTTACTGAAAAAAATCTTCATCTAATCTAAAACATTTTGCGTCAATTTTGTTTAAGTGTATAGGTAATTTATTGAACAAAGATGAAAAAAAAGGCACTAATTGTAGGAACAGGACTGGCCGGACTATCCACCGCACTAAGACTTACAACGGATGGATACGAGGTAGAGATGGTAGAAAAATACCATCGCCCAGGGGGGAGGCTGAATTTACTGGAGAAAGATGGGTTTAAGTTTGACATGGCTCCAACCTTTTTTAGTATGAGCTATGAATTTAAGGAACTTGCGGATTACTGCAAAATCAAAATGCCTTTTGAATTCGTTGAACTGGATCCGCTGTATTCAGTTCATTTTGAGGGAGACAAAAGATCATACTTAATTTATAAAGATCTAAAAAAGCTGGCAGAAGAATTTCAGAATGTAGAACCGGATTTGGAACGTAAAATCCGACGTTTTCTAAAATCAGCCGGCGAGATCTTTCATGACACAGAGCATATTGTCATCAAACAAAATTTTGACAGTTTACTCTCCTACTTATTGCAATTAACCCGCGTACCAATTAAACATGCTCCAAAAATGTTTTACTCGATGTGGCGGGAAATGGAGAAAAATTTCGATTCGTTTGAAGTCAAAGTCATTTTCTCGTTGGTGGGCTTTTTCCTGGGTGCTACGCCTTTCGATACACCAGCTGTCTATTCCATGCTCAACTATACCGAACTAGTGCACGACGGCTACTACAACGTAAAAGGAGGCATGTACAAAATTGTGGAAGGCATGGTTGAGGAACTCAAAAAGAGAGGTGTTAAAATGCACTATGGCGTAGAGATTGACCATTTTGAAAAGACGAATAAGCAGCTGACAGCTTTCTATGATAAAAGTGGCAAAAAATGGGAAGCTGATGTTTTTGTGGTGAATGCTGATGCCGCCGCTTTTAGAGGCAACGTGATGAACCGAAAAAAATATGCCCCTGCAAAATTGGATCAGAAAAAATGGACCTTGGCACCGCTAACAATCTATTTGGGATTGGATACAAAAGTGACCGGGATGTACCATCACAATTATTTTCTGCGGAGAAACTTTAAAGAGTATGCCAATAAAATTTTTAAGAACAGCATCAAACTAGACAAGCCCTATTACTATGTGAATATCCAGTCGATGCACAACCCAAGCTATGCTCCGGAAGGCAAAGAAAGCGTTTTCATTCTGTGTCCGGTGCCCGATCTTCGGTACAAAACGGACTGGGATGATGCCGAAGATATTGCTGACGCAATTATAGCAGACATGGGCGAACGTACCGGATTCAATTTTGCCAAGCATATCGAATCGGAAACCATCTATACTCCCAAGCAGTGGGAAAGCACTTTTAATTTATATCAGGGCAGTGGTCTCGGCCTTGCTCACGATTTGAATCAAGTGGGTGGTTTCCGCCCGTCAAATAAAGATGAAGAATTCAAAAACCTCTACTACACCGGTGCATCAACAGTACCAGGAACCGGACTGCCAATGACCGTAATAAGCTCAAGACTAGTAACCGAACGAATACTGAAAGACCATGGACACATATCATAAAAATAATCTCGCCTGTAGCCGAATCACGACACAGAATTACAGCACATCCTTTTCGCTGGGTGTGCGTATGCTGAACAAGAAATACCGCCCGGCAATTTATAGCATTTACGGGTTTGTGCGGTATGCCGATGAGATTGTAGACACATTTTTTGAGCAGGATCAGGAAACTATTTTCGAAGAGTTTAAGAAAGAAACTTTCATAGCAATAAAGAGAGGGTTCAGCATTAATCCAATTCTCGACAGTTTTCAACGAGCTGTTCGCACTTATCATATTGAGCGGGAGTTGATTGATGCTTTCCTTTACAGCATGGAGCTCGATTTGCATAAAACGACCTATGATCCGATTATGCTAAAAACCTATATTTACGGATCGGCAGAAGCAGTTGGATTAATGTGCCTGCGTGTTTTTTATGCTGACGAACCAGAAAAATATGACCAGTTGGTTAATCCCGCACGCAAGTTGGGAGCAGCATTTCAAAAGGTAAACTTTTTGCGCGATGCTCAGGATGATTTTAAAAACAAAGGACGAATTTATTTTGAAAATATTGACTTCAACCAGTTTGACGAAGACACAAAAGCACAAATAGAAAGAGAAATAGAACGCGATTTTGCAGAAGCTTTTCAAGGATTGAAAGCCCTTAAAAAGGAAGTCCGTTTTGGAGTTTATCTGGCTTATATCTACTATATAAGGTTATTTCGGAAGATTAAACGAGCAAATCCATCGCAAATATTAAAGACTCGTTACAGGGTTTCAAACCCAAAAAAAATGTATCTTCTGGCAAACGCCTATTTCAAAAATACATTTAACCTTTTGTAAATGGATTTGCAACAGTATACTTATGCCAGTTTATTACTAGTAACCATTGCTATTCCTTTGGCTTTAAGTTTCGATAAAAAAGTACATTTTTGGACGAGTTGGAAATATCTGTTTCCTGCGATTTTAATTACCGCTGTCGTTTTCATTTATTGGGACATTCAATTCACCAAAGCTGAAATCTGGAGTTTTAACCACAGGTATGTTTTAGGCTATTATTTCCAGGGTCTCCCCATCGAAGAATGGCTGTTCTTTCTGGTTGTGCCGTATGCGTGTCTTTTTATTTACGAAGTACTAAACTCGTACATCCCAAAAATTGAGTTCCCAAATCTATTTGCAGCCATCAGCCTGGGGTTAATTATCCTATTCGCAATAATCAGCTATTTTAACTGCGGCCAGCTTTATACCTTTTTCAATTTTCTGTTTGCAGGAATATTCCTCGCTTATGTTATTTTTCGTAACCGCTTTAAGCAGCACCTAACGAAATTCTATTTCACCTACGTCATTGCATTAATACCTTTCCTGATAATCAATGGAGTGCTGACAGCCCTGCCTGTTGTTGAATATCATCCGGCGCACATACTAAATATTAGGGTATCCACCATCCCAATTGAAGATTTTGGTTACCTCTTTCTGTTGCTTTTGATGAACACTTCGATTTACGAGACTTTAAAAACGCAGAAGTATTACTAAATCACCAACCACCAAAAGCAACATTTTGCCTGACTAGGCTTTATTCGGCGACGGCAATCTTAATAACAAGCTTTTTTACGGGCTCCGATTGTTCGATCATCATACAAGGGCGATGCACATCGTCCGGAAAAAACAAAAAAAAGCAATCTGGTGTCGCAGTAAAAAACTCACCATCTTGTTCGCCAAAGAAAATTAAGTCTTTTTGTTCGTTATAATCCTTTGGATCGGTACCCTTTCCGAGTGGCAATACACCTATCAATTCCTGCCCTGCTACGACATATTGTAAATCAATATATTTTCTATGAGCTTCCCATTTTGCATCTTGAGGGTTTTTAGTCTCATATTCTGAAACCATTGCAAATACTTGATCTCCTACCAACGGATATTTTCCCACCTCCAACGACTTTAAGTCTTGTTTTAAAAAGTTGAATACTTTTTGCCACCACTCCGGATGAGCATGATACTGCTCGTAAAACTTACTTAAATTAATTGAAGCGTGTGCTTGTATATCAACCAATTCTCCCCATTGCTTGCTATGGAACCATTCTTGCGTTTTCTTCATTTTCCCAATCCTTATAAATCAACTAAAAAAATAATTCTGAACAAAGATATGAAAATGCTTTGCTGAATATCCGTTTTCATACCACAATTGAGCCGGTTATACTGGCGAACTTGAAGCAAAAACTAAAGACTCACAGAATATCAAACACTTACAAAAATAGTCATTTATGGCATTTTGTGATTCAAATTCGACAGAACAGTTCATTCACATTCGATCGTGCTTTTAATGCAACCACTTGAGGTTTAAGAAAAGCAAGGTTAAATAATTATGAACTATAATGTTAACAAATATTAAACTTTAATTACAACATGCTCAAATGCCAATTTTATTCTCCAACTTTAGGTCTGATATTTTTTTAAATAGAAAAACTTATTGCGGGGATGGACTTATTCGGAGTTGTAAAATTAATTCATGTTTTCCTTTTAGCTACAGTTAAGTATTTTATCACATTTCCTTATGCGTTGCTCATCGGATTGGATAAAACACAGGCTATTATTGCCGTAACCGTAGGTGGAATTAGTGGGTTTTTCTTTTTTTACTACATGAGTACCGTTTTAATCAATTTCGTAAAACGAAATAAAATTCATGCCGTTCATTTTTCCGCTAAATATCTCCGGGTTGATTTGAATCGTTTCATTCAGAAATTTAAAATTAAATCACCCAAATCATTACGGAAAAGAAGACTTTTCGTGAAGTTCCGAAACAAATACGGTTTTTTGGGAATCATCGTGGCTACACCAATATTTCTCAGTATTCCGCTGGGAGCATTTTTACTGAATCGGTATTATTCCAGAAAAAAACATGTATTTGCCTATATGGTGCTTTCTATTTTAGGATGGTCGCTTATCTTCTCCGCCATCACAATCGTTTTCGCAAAGCCACTTTAATTATTGCTCTTTGATACTCAAAACCTTATCTTTAATGATTCAAAAGAATGAATTATTAAGCGATGAAACGTGAAGAGTTTTATACTTTTTTAGACACTTGGGAAAACATTCATATTCTGATTGATTACTTAATTGACTACCCCAATAAAATTAAAGATCTAATTGACATCGGATTGAATGACTCCAAAAAACAAAGCTGGCGAGCTATTTGGATCATCGACAAAGTCCACGAAAAGAAACCGAAACTGGTTCGTCCATTTATCCCACAGTTTGTTGAAGCACTAACTTTTATTTCGAATGAGAGTAAGCTTCGACACCTATTGAAACTTATCAGTCTCAATCCGATACCCAGCGAAAAGTTATCTTTCCTGTGGGATTATGCAATGACCGGATTTACGAATGCCTCGCGCCCCATCGCCATTCGTGTTCATGCGATGCAGATTTTATTTGAGATTTCTAAAACGATTCCTGAATTCAAACCCGAACTTGCTCAGTTGATTGAACATGAAATAGAGTTTCATGATTCAGCGGGTATCCGGTCGCGCGGGAAAAAATTGCTTGCGAAACTATACAGATCGAAAAAAATTTAATACAGCTAAATACTCATTTTCAATTCGCTTCGGTGACACCCTTCAAAAAGCTCGTTTTTTTTCTTTAAAAATGATTGGACGAATGATTTTTTTTATATTTTTGCAGCGTCTTTAAAGAAAAGGCAATAATGATTGACCCGTGGTGTAATTGGCAACACGTCTGGTTTTGGTCCAGAAGAGTCCAGGTTCGAGCCCTGGCGGGTCAACAAAAAGGAAATACAAACGACATCAAAAGCCTGTAAGTCTACTGATTTACAGGCTTTTCTTATTTTTATCCAATCAATGTAAATCAAACAATTTCGGGTCACATAGCTCCGCTCTTTGTCCGTTGACTGTAACCCGCAAATAAATTGGGGACAATCCGTTCTGATCTACCTGTGCATTTCTTATAACAAACAAAACATTCAAGTCGTACTGCATAATCTTTCCTCCATTTTTTAATTACAAAAACACTCCCGATTCGTGGTCGGAGGAAGTGCAAAACAATGCAATAAGAGGCAATAGATGAGTAGATTGCAGGATCTCTGGTGAGTTATTTTGATTTTGGAAAAATACTCCCGAATTCTACGCCTAAACTTCAGGCAATACTGCAAATTTCAGGATAGTACTAAAATAAAAAATGCCTGAAATTCATTGACTTCAAGCATTTTAATTAATTTTATTTAACAATAAGGCTCCCCAGGTAGGACTTGAACCTACGACCTACGGATTAACAGTCCGCCGCTCTAACCAACTGAGCTACTAGGGAATTTATACTGGTTTTTCGACCTGTTTTCGGAACGTTTTCCTGTCAAAAGCGATGCAAAAATAACAGCTTTTATTAAAACAAAAAACAAAATTGGAAAATTTATGCCACCAAAAGCAAGATTTTATTCAGCCATGAATAACCCCGCAGATATGAACTTTCATTCATAGAGCCAAAGAGTTTTGATTTCCAGCGCATTCATCGAAAAAAGACAACAAAAGTCAGATGTCCACCACTGATAATATTTTTCTTCCGGGTCCTGCACAAAAGCCAACAGAGGAAACTAATCGTATTTCTGCGCTACATTAAGAAATCCAGAAAGCAATTCCTTCGATTACCGTTACGTAAAGGATGAATTTCACGGATTCTCTTTCTTTCGGAATCCCATTTTATTAACTATTTTCGCCCTAATTTTTATACGAATTTGAACTATGTGGGTTTGGCTTTCCGGAATTATTCTTAGAAACAGAAGAGCGTTACTTTTCCTATTGGGTCTGGTAACTATTTTTATGGCTTATATGGCCTCAAAGGTTGAAATGTCATATGAGTCAGCCCAACTACTTCCTAAAAAGGACAGCGCCTATGTCGATTATCAAAAGTTCCGTGAGCTTTTTGGCGAAGAAGGAAACTTGATTGTGGTTGGCGTTGAAAATCCCGACTTTTTTAAACTTGACCATTTTAAAGAATGGCATCAGCTCGTTGGCAATTTAAACGACATTGATGGCGTTGAGAACCTTTTGTCTGTTTCAAATGCCTATAACCTAATCAAGAACAAAGAAAAGCGGACGTTCGAAGTTGAAAATATTTTTCCCGCAGAAGTTAAATCACAAGAAGAACTTGATAGCCTGTCCAATGTTTTTCAAAGCTTACCATTTTACCGGGGGCTTCTTTACAACACTGAAAACGACTTCTACCTATTGGCAATTACGGTCAATAAAGACAAAATGAAATCTAAAAAACGGGAAGAACTGGTTAAAGCAATAAAAAACACTTGTGACGATTTCTCCGAAGAAACCGGTTTAACGCTTCACTTTTCAGGGCTCCCCTACATCAGAGTAATCAACTCCATAAAAATTAAAAAAGAAATTTATCTGTTTAGTGCGCTCGCATTATTGCTGTGTATTATTACGCTGTTTCTTTTCTTCAGATCATTCAAAGCGGTTCTATATCCGGTTATCATCGTCATTACAGGCGTAATTTGGGCTATCGGAACAATGGCAATATTCGGGTTCAAAATCACTTTGCTTACCGGGATGATCCCATCCTTACTCATTGTGATCGGGATACCAAACAGTATTTACATGCTAAACAAGTACCATAACGAGTACAAACAGCATGGAAATAACATTAAGGCCTTACAGCGAGTTATTATTAAAATTGGGAATGCCACATTTTTAACAAACCTGACTACTGCTTCCGGCTTTGCAACCTTTGTAATTACCAACAGCG
Organism: Sunxiuqinia sp.; assembly: GCF_055140945.1. Taxonomy (NCBI): domain Bacteria; kingdom Pseudomonadati; phylum Bacteroidota; class Bacteroidia; order Marinilabiliales; family Prolixibacteraceae; genus Sunxiuqinia; species Sunxiuqinia sp. The sequence continues at coordinate 71,200 of NZ_JBSQYS010000014.1, read as the reverse complement.
AAATTTTAAGACAATTTGGTATTGTTGCAGCCTTGAATATTCTCACATTATTTGTGCTTTCGCTTTTGCTAATTCCTATTTTATTCAGTTTTGCCCAGCCTCCCGGCGAACGCCATATTAAGCACCTTGAAAGTAAGCTTTTCAAAAATATCGTCCTTCATTTAGAGAACATCTCACTCAATCACCGGAAAGTAGTTTATGGCGCCGCAATTGCCGTGGTGCTCATTGGGTTTTATGGCATAACGTTAATCAAAAGCTCTGGCTACATGGTCGATGACATACCGGAAAGCGATATTATTTACAAAGATTTGAAATTCTTCGAGAATCAAGTTGATGGATTGATGCCGCTGGAAATTATCATCGACACCAAACGCCCGAATGGGGTGATGAACTTAAGTGTTTTCAGAAGAATGGAGAAACTTGAAGAACGTTTAGAGAAATATGATGAGCTTTCATCTTCAACATCATTGCTGAATATTCTCAAGTTTTCGAAGCAGGCCTTTTACAACGGGAAAGAACGTTATTACAGCCTGCCCAACAATCAGGAGAAAAACTTTATCCTGTCTTATGCCACTAAAAGTGAGGAGGAAGAGAACGCTGGCGTAAGTGCGCTGCACTCATTTTTGGACAGCAGTAAACAAGTTACCCGCATTAACATTCGGATGCACGATGTTGGAACTGAACGCATGCAGGAGCTGTATGATGATTTTAAAATGGAAGTCGACTCCGTTTTTCCTCCCGATAAATTTGATGTCACTGTTACCGGCTCGAGCGTTACATTCTTTAAAGGAACACAGTATTTGGTTAAAAACCTGTTCAGCAGTTTAACCCTGGCTATTTTCCTGATTTCAGCTTTTATGGCTGTCATGTTTTACTCTTGGCGAATGGTGGTCATGTCACTCATTCCGAACATTGTACCTCTTATTTTCACTGCGGCCATTATGGGTTTTATTGGTATTCCGATTAAGGCATCAACTATTTTAGTATTTAGTATAGCTTTCGGAATTTCGGTTGACAACACCATTCACTTTTTAGCAAAATACCGACAAGAATTAGCGGTAACCGGATGGAACATCCGACAATCCGTTAAACTGGCATTGCGCGAAACCGGGGTGAGTATGATGTATACTTTTGTTGTTCTTTTCTTCGGATTTGGCGTATACAGTGTGTCAAACTTTGGAGGCACTGCAGCTCTTGGAATTTTGGTTTCGCTAACCTTACTGGTAGCCGTTTCTTCAAACTTAATTTTACTTCCCTCCCTGCTTATTGGACTCGAAAAGCACACAACAACAAAATCTTTTCATGAACCCTTACTTCAAATTTACGATGAGGAAGAGGACATTGAGTTGGATGAATTAGAGATTGAGGGTTCGTCAAACAAAAAGGATGAACAAAAAGGATGAAGTCAGCACAATCAATAAAAGAACTACAACAACTCGTTGTTAATCAAATTGCTGAAGAAGCAGAGAAAATAGGAAAAACGAACCCGGTTAATCTTTATCAACCTATTGATTACACGTTGAACATGGGTGGGAAAAGACTGCGCCCGGTTATGCTACTCTTAGCTTGCGACCTTTTTTCCGGCGATGTTCAAAACGCCTTACCTGCGGCTATTGCCGTTGAAGTTTTCCACAACTTCACACTGCTCCACGATGACATTATGGATCATGCTGAGATTCGCAGAAACATGCCAGCAGTCCACAAAAAATACAGTGAAAATGTGGCGATCCTATCAGGCGATGCCATGTCCATCAAAGCCTATCAATATCTACTGACGGTAGATCATCCCAACATACAAGAAGTTACCCGTTTGTTTTCAAAAACAGCCATCGAAGTTTGCGAAGGGCAACAATACGACATGGACTTTGAAACCCGTCTGGATGTGAGCATCGATGACTATCTGGAGATGATACGACTGAAAACAGCGGTGTTGATTGCCGGAAGCTTTAAAATGGGAGCCTTGCTGGGGAATGCCTCGCAAGAAGATGCAGAAAGGCTTTATCAATTTGGAATCAACCTCGGATTGGCTTTTCAGCTTCAGGATGACCTCTTAGATGTATTTGCAGATCAAGATAAATTTGGAAAAAAAACAGGAGGTGATATTATCGCCAACAAAAAAACTTTTTTATTACTTCAAGCGTTAGCTATTGCAAATCGGGAACAAAAAGCCGAATTACAAGATTGGATCGACCGGAAGGAATTTAATCCGGAAGAGAAGATCGATGCTGTCAAAAATATATACATTGATTTAAAGCTACAGCACATTAGCCAGCAAAAGTCAAATGAATTTTATCAGAAGGCAATGGAAGAGATCGATACAATAAACGTTCATTCAGATCGAAAACAGGCGATCATTAAACTCGCCCAAATGATCATGAAAAGGGAAAAATAATAGCTATTAACAAATGAATCTTGAACACGCCAAACATTAGAATATTAGTCAAATTAAATTTGTGCAATTAGGCACGTTTTAGTAATTTTCCGCCCCACAGAAGTAAAATTTTTATCATGAATAAAAATATCGGTAGAGTCGCTCAGGTAATTGGTCCTGTGGTTGATATCAGCTTTGATCAGGAAGGTAGTGAACTTCCAAATATTAACGATGCGTTAGAAATCGTTCGTGAAGGCAACACCAATCTGGTTGTCGAGTGCCAACAACATATCGGAGAAAATACAGTTAGAACCATCTCGATGGACTCGACTGACGGGCTAAAACGGGGGATGGATGTAATTGCCACCGGAGCTCCAATCACCATGCCCAAAGGACAAATGGCACTCGGACGCCTGCTAAATGTTACTGGAGATGCGGTGGATGGAATGAAAAATATCCCTAAAGAAGGGTTAAATATCCACAACGAACCACCAAAGTATGAAGACTTAACAACCGAAACCGAGGTTCTTTACACCGGAATTAAAGTAATCGACCTGATTGAACCGTATGCCAAAGGAGGTAAAATTGGCTTGTTCGGTGGGGCCGGTGTTGGAAAAACAGTATTGATTCAGGAGTTAATCAACAATATTGCCTTGGCACACAGCGGGCTATCTGTTTTTGCTGGTGTCGGAGAACGAACTCGTGAAGGAAACGACCTGTTACGTGAGATGATCGAAGCTAAAATTGTTGATTATGGAGACGAGTTTAGAGAAGCAATGGAAAAAGGCGAATGGGATCTTTCGAAAGTAGACCCCGAAGCCCTTAAAAAATCCAAACTGGCTCTTGTGTTTGGCCAGATGAATGAACCACCCGGCGCACGTGCACGGGTAGCACTTTCCGGATTGACAATTGCCGAAAGTTTACGTGATGGTGAAGGATCAGACAGCGCAGGTGGTCGTGATATCCTGTTCTTTGTTGACAATGTATTCCGTTTTACTCAGGCTGGTTCTGAGGTGTCAGCATTGCTCGGACGTATGCCTTCAGCAGTAGGGTACCAACCTACTTTGGCAACTGAGATGGGTGTTATGCAGGAACGGATTACCTCAACGAAAAACGGATCTATTACATCGGTGCAAGCCGTGTATGTACCTGCAGATGACTTGACCGACCCCGCTCCTGCAACAACCTTTGCCCACTTGGATGCAACAACTGTATTGAGCCGTAAAATCTCAGAACTTGGTATTTATCCTGCCGTTGATCCATTGGATTCAACCTCACGGATTTTGACTGCAGACATTGTTGGAAACGAACATTACAACTGTGCTCAACAGGTAAAAGAAATCCTGCAGCGTTACAAAGAACTTCAGGATATTATTGCCATTTTAGGTATGGATGAATTGTCGGAAGAAGACAAGCTTGTTGTTCACCGCGCACGTCGTGTTCAACGATTCCTGTCTCAACCGTTCTTCGTTGCCGAACAATTTACCGGACTAAAAGGAAAGCTCGTTTCAATTGAAGATACCATCAAAGGATTCAACATGATTATGGCTGGTGAAGTTGACCAGTATCCGGAGTCGGCCTTTAACCTGGTTGGGACAATTGATGAAGCCATTGCTAAAGGAGAAAAAATGCTGGCTGAAGCCGAAGCTTAAAACTAACCCGAAAAGCTATGTTTCTTGAAATCATAACACCATCAAAAAAAGTATTCTCAGGAGAAATCACATTGATTAAGCTTCCTGGAGCAAAAGGTTCATTCGAAATTCTTAACAACCATGCCCCAATTATTTCAACCTTGGAGGAAGGCAAAATCAAAATCATTGAGGCAAACGAGCAAATTAGTTTTTTTGATGTGGACGGAGGAGTTGTTGAAGCCAAGAACAATAAAATCATTGTACTTGCCGAATCTGCATAAAAACATAACCTATTAAATAAAATACCCTGAAAATATGTATATTTCAGGGTATTATTTTTACCATTGAATTCCAAGATACTCATCATACGATTTAGCTCTATTGGGGACATTGTATTAACCAGCCCTATTATTCGATGCATAAAAGAGCAACTAGACCAAGTTGAAATCCATTTCCTGACCAAGGAAAAACACAAGGATCTTCTTCGTGCCAATCCTTATATAGACCACTTACATCTTTATAATTCAAATCTGTCAGACATTATAAAGCAACTTCAGAAAGAGAATTTTGACTACATCATTGACCTACACCACAATCTGCGGAGCCATATTATTAAGCAGAATCTGAGAACGAAAGCTTACTCGTTGCAAAAACTCAACGTCAAAAAATGGCTGTTAGTCAAATTCAAAATTAATATTCTTCCCCACGTTCATATTGTCGACCGCATGATGGACACTGTTGCTCCACTGGGTGTAGAGAACGACAACAATGGTCTTGATTATTTTATTCCGAAAGAAGAAAATTATCCATTTGGGCAAATACCGGATTCATTCCCCAGAAAGTATGTAGCAATTGTGCTGGCTGGCACTTACTTTACCAAAAGACTTCCCGCCAAAAAACATTTGGAAGTGATCCAACAACTTGATGTTCCATTCATATTACTTGGAGGGAAAAATGAAGTCAAGCTTGCACGGGAGATCGAAAAGCAAACGACACAAAACGTATTAAATCTTTGCAACAAACTAACGATTAACCAATCGGCCTCCATTGTAAAAAATGCCACATTGATAGTAGCGAACGACACTGGCTTAATGCACATTGCTGCGGCCTTTAAAAAGAAAATTTTATCCATCTGGGGAAGTACCACTCCCGAACTTGGAATGACACCCTATCTGGCTCATCCGGCATCGAAAAAGCAAAAAGTTGAAGGTTTAAACTGTCAGCCATGCTCCAAAATTGGTCGACATAGCTGCCCGAAAAAACATTTTCGTTGCATGCTAAATCAGAACACAACGGAAATCGCTAACTGGATTAACAAAAACTTTTAGCCAAATGCTTGCTCTATTCGACCTAAAGCCTGCTCCAAGGTTGCCCGCGGACAACCAATATTTATACGCATAAAACCACTACCCTGCTTACCAAACTGCACTCCTCGGTTTAAACCAACGCCCGCATCAATCAACTTAGCATTCAGATCATCATCACTCAACTGATATTCCGAAAAGTCCAACCAAATCAAATAAGTAGCTTCCGGTTTCATTGGCTTAATATTAGGTAGCTTATCTGCCAGGTAGCTTTCTAAAAAACGATAGTTTCCCTGCAAATAATCCACCACTTGGTCAACCCATCCTGCTCCTTCACGATAAGCTGTTTCAAGAGCAATGGAACCAAAAATATTTCCCATATGTAAATGAGGAACTTTCAGTGTTCGCTCATATCGTACAAATAGTTTTTTATTCGGTATCACCACAAAAGAAGTTGTTAAACCAGCAATGTTGAATGTTTTACTACCTGCCATACACACGATGCAATTATTCGCAATCTCGTCAGAAAGTGTTGGCAACGGAATATGCTTGTGCCCTTCGAAAACCAAATCCGAATGAATTTCGTCAGAAACAATAAGAACCTTGTTTTCAAGGCAGATGGTTGCCAGTTCGGTCAACTCATCTTTGGTCCAAACCATCCCCCCGGGATTTTGCGGATTGCACAACAGAAGCATCTTCGTATTTGCTGTAATTTTTTGTTTGAGATCATCTAAATCGAATGTGTATCTGCCACCAGCTAACTTCAGCGGATTTTCGACCATCTTACGTCCCAATCCTTTTATCGAATCGTAAAAAGGGAAATACACCGGCGGCTGCACAATTATCTCATCGCCAGGCTTGGAGTAAGTATCAATAGCCAGCGTTAATCCGGCCACAACTCCCGGACTAAATGAGATCCACTCTTTCTTTACCTTCCAATTATGTCGCTTGTCTAACCACTGAATAATAGCATCAGAATAGGAATCACTCCGAAATGTGTAACCTAAAACCTCATGCTCCAACCTATCCTTCAGAGCCTCAACAATAAAGTCGGGGGTTTTAAAATCCATATCAGCCACCCAAAGTGGCAATAAATCATCTGTTCCAAAGAACATCTGACGTCCATCGTATTTCAAACTATTCGTATTGGTACGATCAACCAGCTCATCAAAATTATAATTCTTCATAATCTTCTGTTTCCAACGTATTGGTATTATAAGGTCACGGACCTATTTGATATTTTCGGTTTCGCTTCTATCACAAATTGTTAAAGACTCGAAACATGACACTAAATTATTCGCACTACTTATAAAACGTAAGCGATCTTAAAGTTCAAGTTTTTTCAAGAAAAACAAGTCATTTTCACGATCAACTTTTAAAACGAAGTTAAACCGATCCAAATCCAGGCAAAGATCAAAATCAGCAGAAGGAGCCCAACTCTGTTTCCCGGGAACGAAAAACCGCGCTCCGGCACCAACTCTCAACTTTTCGACCATCCCTTCAAAATCAATCGACTCACCCTCTAGCTTAGCTTTAATATATTCCGCCAAAAAAGTGTCTTCATCCGTCGGATATTTACAGGCATACCCCATGCACACCAGCGAAACTGTTTCAGGTTGCCTTTTCTGGATGTATTTAATAATGGCTCCTGCGTTGACAAAACTTCCGGTTATTACCTCTCCTGCATTTGTAGCATTCACAATCCCCTGGGTTCCGCTACTTGTGGTATGCACCATCACTTTCTGTTCAAGATCACCCTGAATGATTTGCGATGGCGAATTCCCAAAATCGAACCCTTCAGGCTTCTGCTCGTTGCGTTCTCCAACAAGGATATAGTCTGGGTTTTGCTGTTTTAATTGATGAGCAAAATCAATTCCCCCCACAGGAAAAATCTTAATAACTCCCCGGTCAAATGCATAACAGGCCACTGAAAAGGCCCGAAATACATCTATAATTACTGTTAGCCCATTCGCTTGTTGAGCTCCATCTAATAATTGTAAAATTTTTATGTCCATCTATTTAAACTAAATTTAAAACCACAACTACATTTAGGCACGATATTTGATAATGGCGACATCGCATTTCAAGACCTCAATGCACACTAGTCTTAGAGAACCCCAATCTAGCCATAGGCAATCTCTATATGTCCGACAACACAAATTTAACCTACCGTTAACGCATGTTTTACAGCACATGCTGTAAAACACCTTACATTTGTGTCAGTAATTCATTATTAAAATTCAAAACTATGAAAACAATTAGAACAATTACCATGATGTTTGCATTAACAGTTATTGCAAATATTGCCCTTGCAACGGGAAACTTGCGTGTCAACATTTTACCGTTAAGTGAAGATCGTGCTGTTGTTGCAATTTCGAACAACATTGAATCTAAATTTCAAATCAGCATTGAAGATGCACAAGGAGATGTTGTATACTTCAAAGAAACCGAAGGCGATGTGGCCGACTATCGTAAAGTTTATGACTTTTCGAAGTTAGAAACCGGCAACTATAAGCTAATCGTTAGTCTTGACGATGTAAAAGGAGAACGTGAATTTGCAATCAATCACGGAGCAATTGAAGTTGGAAAAGAAAAAACACTCGTAGCACCAGTCTTCTCGTACAACGAAGATGTTTTACGTATCGCATTCTTAAACCACGAAGGCGAAAATACAAGCCTGTACATCTACAATGAAGGAGAGTTAGTGTACACAAAAGCACTGAAAAACTCATTCTCTGTAAATGAAGGACTTGATCTTTCTAAACTGGAATCAGGATATTACAATATTGTTCTGGCTTCAGGAAACGAAACCTATGACTATTCTGTTAGCAAGTAATTGCAACAGCAGATACCAAGCAGTTGACAATAGAGCAATTGACTGGATTACAACACAATTTTTTCGTATTTAATGTAAAATAATATGAGACCAACAATAGAATTAGTTGTCCTGATGTCCTCAGGACAACTTTTTTAACATCAATAACCCGACTCATATTAATTTTCATTCACCACAAAGCCAAAAGTCAGAGCTCTATTTATTAACATTAAACACCAAACACATGAAGATATTTACAAAACTACTTTGCGCATTGGTCACAACGACAATGATGTCAGATTTTGCCAGCGCACGGGAACTCCCGAAGATTGAAATGAAAGCCATGGAAGGTAAAAATGCGTTACTTGAAATTGAACATGCGAACAACGCCGTATTGGAAATTACCATCCAAAACAAAAAAGGCGAAATTGTATACTACAATCAACAAGAATCAACATCAGACAAGTACCAGCATGTTTACGACCTTTCGGCATACCAGCCGGGAACTTACAATTTAATTGTTGCCAGTAACGATTTAGTTACCGAACACCAGTTCTCAGTTTCGGACGAGGTCGTGAATATTGGTGAAAAACAATTGACACAAAAACCATTTTTTGCGTTCGACTCAGACAACAACATCGTTCGAGTGGCGTACTTGAATTTTCCTGGAGAAAAAGTGAAGCTGAAGATTTATGAGGGGAATGATCTTATTTTCAACAAGGCATTGGATGATTCATTTTCGGTAAACGAAGGACTAAACTTATCAAAACTTGAAGCAGGAGCGTATCAGATAGTACTTGATGCCGGAGCAAAAGATTTTAATTATCCGGTTGAGATAAGATAAAAAAGACTTAAACAGATGAATTCCAATGCGGTTATCTCAAAAAGAGGCCGCATTTCTTTTTGCGCTAAACTTTGCACTGCGATAATGGCTTAAATTTTGACGCAGGGTCAAAAAAACCAAAATGAAAATTAAACCCTGGTCACTCAGCCTCATTCTTTTGCTACTAATTTCCTGTGGGCCAAACTTCTATTTTGTTGTTAGGGAAAGAGGAGAAGAAAGCCTGGATCCAAGAATAAAAAAAACAGCAAACCATGACAAGAAGAAAGATCGCAAATATCCATTCTTCAAAGAGAACCCGGATATATCCTGCAAAGCAATTCATACGGGGTTTTATTTAGATCCCAGAAGCTCAAGCTACAAACCTTTTCAATACTCATGTGGCGAAGTAAACTTTCACTATCCGGATGTCATCACTTTATCGCAATACAATGAGATCATGGAAAAAAGAGGATTACACGAACCTTTCTAAAAAATACATCGGTGGTTGACATTCATTAAAGCCAGCTTTCTGATAGAGTCTTTGTGCCTTTTCATTGTCATGCCTCACTTCCAGGTTCACCCGGCAAAAGCCATTATCCTTGCCGTAATCGGCAATTGCATCTAACAAGAATTTGCCAACCCCTTTTCCTCTAAAATCAGGATGCACAACAAAATCATGAATATTAATCAGCGGCTTTGCTTTGAAGGTTGAGAAATTCTGATTGCAATTAGCCAAAGCTGCAAACTGGCCATCAACCAGAGCAAAAAATCCTAAATATGCGGAATAACCTTTTAATCCATTTAGTATTTTTGGAGCAAGCTCCTCAGACATCGGAGCGTTATTCCCCATTTCGTCGCGCATGTATAAATCCAACAACCGAATCAGTTGTTTCTGGTGAAGCTCTTTAGACAAATCAACAATAACGAAAGATAAATTCATGATTGAATTGTAATAATAAGTGAATCAACTCACGCAAATTTCAAACTTTGAAGAGACTTAACAAACTATTTTTCAACAAAAAGCCCAACGAATCAAATTGAGTTTTATCATTCACTTTGCGTCATCAAATTTTTCCGGGCAATTGCTTCTCCCCAATCAGACTTTAAAACGCCAGGCATCAATTTCATACTTCTTCAATCGGGTGCCCAACATCCGCTCAGTTACTTTTAAGCCTTCGGCAGCCTTGGCAATATTTCCTTTTGTTGAAGTTAATGCCTCACGAATCAACTGCTTTTCAACTTGCTCCACGGTGTAAGTTAATCCACCTCTGGAGCGGGTATTTGTAGAATCGGCTGTTTGTAGCGAAGGTGGCAAATTGTAACTATGAATGACATTATCAGTACTTAAAATGCAAGAGCGCTCAATACAGTTTTCGAGCTCCCGAATGTTTCCCGGCCACGAATAAACCATCAACATATTCAGGGCCGATGTCGTAATTCGCTTAATCTGAGTGTCGTTCCGTTTATTGAATTTATCGATAAAATGATCAACCAGCATCGGGATATCATTCCTACGCTCGCGTAAAGGCGGTATAAAAATGGGGAACACATTGATCCGATAAAATAAATCTTCTCGAAAATCCCCTTCGTCGATCATCTCTTCTAAATTACGGTTGGTAGCAGCAACGATTCTCACATCCACTTTAATCGTTTCGGTACCACCCAGGCGTTCAAATTCCCGTTGCTGAATAATACGCAAAATTTTAACTTGGGTCGATAAAGGAATATCTCCAATCTCATCCAAAAAAATAGTACCACCATCTGCCAGTTCAAAGCGTCCTTTTCGTCGGCTATCGGCACCAGTAAATGCTCCTTTTTCATGTCCAAACAGTTCACTTTCAATCAAACTATCAGGCAAGGCAGAGCAGTTTACTTTTATAAAACTCTTTTTCTCTCGTTTACTCATGTAGTGGATAGCATCGGCAACCAACTCTTTTCCAATACCACTCTCTCCGCGAATAAGTACTGTGGAATTGGTTTCAGCCACCATATTGATTAAGGAGTAAACATCCTTCATTTTGGCTGAATTTCCAACCATATTCATGTTTGGATTATCTCCCTTCAACTGGTTTTGAAGCTCTTGGTTTTTTTGGCGAAGCAACTCAACTTCTTCAATACGCTCTTGCTTTGAACGAACAACCTGAGAAACCAGACTCCCAACGATGGACAACAGGTTTAAATCCTCATCATTGGTAATGAATGGGTTATATTTTCTTACCAGACTCAATGTCCCGGTTACTTTTGCATCTTCAATAATTGGCACGCACACAAAGCTCAATTCTTCACCATCTTTCGAGGTTAGCTCTTGCTGTGTACGGTTTAAAAATAAACTTGATTTGGAAATTTTTTCAATAATGACAGGCCTGGATAACTCAACCACCCGACCAATGATTCCTTCTCCCAACTTATATTTGCCTCGTGCCTGCTGAGCCGAACTGTATCCGTATGCCGACTCAATATAAATCTTCGAGTTTTTTCGGTTAAAAATGGTCAGCAAGCTTCTTTCGGCTCCGAGGTGGCGAACCAACAATTCCAGCACCGATGATAAGTCATGCTTCAGCTCCTTGCTTTGAATCAGTCGCTGACTGATTTCCGAGAGCAAAACAAGCTCCTTTAAACCATAACATTCGCTACCCGCTTTTTTACACTTAAACTCCATCAACTTTCTTTTTGCCTTGTTTCAGGAAACTATTCCTTCATTTTGTTACAAAATTGCAAATAATACGGACACACATGCTATGCATCACCCAAAACACAATCATATTAATATTCTTTTAACAAGACCTTCTTGTCTTAAAATCAAAACTTTCCCAAAGAAATGTTCATTCTGAAAAAATAATAAGTCATACTTCAGTAATTTCTGTATTTTCGCAGTCACACACATAATTAGTTGAGATCGAATGAAGAATCTGGTAATTATTCCCACCTACAATGAGAAAGAGAATGTAGAGAAAATGATCCGAACGGTATTTTCACTGCAAACCCCGTTTAATATTCTGATAATAGAAGATGGCTCTCCTGATGGAACAGCAGCAATTGTTAAAAATCTCCAACAGGAATTTAAAGACAAGCTCCATATTCTGGAAAGAAAAGGTAAGTTAGGATTAGGCACAGCCTATCTAACCGGATTCAGATGGGCCTTGGAGCGCGACTACGAATACATCTTTGAGATGGATTGCGACTTCTCGCATCCTCCTGAAGATTTAGAGAATCTTTATAAAGCCTGCACAGAACAGGGTGCAGACCTTGCCATCGGCTCGCGATACATTAAAGGTATCAATGTAATTAACTGGCCATTGGGGCGGGTCCTCATGTCGTACTTTGCCTCTGTTTATGTGCGGTTTATCACCGGCTTGAAAGTGATGGACACAACAGCCGGTTTTAAGTGCTACACCAAAAAAGTGCTTGAGACGATCGATCTCGACAACATTCACCTGAAAGGTTATGGTTTTCAGATTGAGATGAAGTTTACAGCCTGGAAACATGGGTTTAAGATTATCGAAGTGCCAATTATTTTTACCGAGCGGCAAGAGGGCACATCAAAAATGAGTGGTGGAATTTTCAACGAAGCACTGTGGGGAATATTGAAAATGAAAATTAGGAGCTGGTTCAGAAAATATCCACCCTACCAAGCTTAAAAACAAAAAGATAAACTATTTCAACTAATAAAGATTGAACAAATCACTCAACATAGCGATTATTTATAACGATTTTAAGGCTGCAGAAATGTAGCCTTTTCAATTTTTGTTTCGTAATTTAAAGGGCAATCAAAACCAATCATCATGAAGACGCTAATCCATAATGCAACCATCATTAACGAAGGAATCCAGTTCAACGGCAGTATTTTAATTGAAGATGAATTGATTAAGCGGGTCTTCAAGGAAGAGGTAGTTCCTGATAGTGTGCTCCGAGAAGCAACAGTGATTGACGGAAGTGGAAAATTATTAATCCCGGGAGCCATTGATGACCAAGTGCATTTTCGCGAACCAGGACTCACCCATAAAGGCGAAATTGCGACAGAATCGGCAGCAGCATTGGCCGGAGGTATTACGTCGTATATGGAAATGCCAAACACAAAACCACAAGCAACAACACAGGAAGAACTGGCAAAAAAATATGCTCGCGCAGCCGAAGTTTCAGCTGTTAACTATTCGTTTTACATGGGTGCAACCAACGACAACCTGGACGAAGTTCTGAAAACTGATCCAACCCAGGTTTGTGGTGTAAAAGTTTTCATGGGTTCATCAACCGGCAACATGTTGGTTGATGACGAGCAGACTTTAGCCGAGATTTTCAAAAACGCTCCGACACTTATTGCCACGCATTGTGAAGACGAAGAAATCATCAAACAAAACACCGAAATCTATCGTCAGAAGTATGGCCAGATTGTGCCAATATCAAGACACCCAAAAATACGAAGTGCCGAGGCTTGCTTTAAATCATCATCAAAAGCGGTAGAGTTGGCAAAAAAATACGGAGCCCGATTGCACGTGCTTCATCTAACCACTGCTGATGAGATGCAGCTTTTCGAAGCTGGCCCGGTAAAAGACAAGAGAATAACAGCCGAAGTTTGTGTTCACCACCTTTGGTTTGAAGAAAAAGACTACATCGCTTACGGTACACGAATCAAGTGGAATCCGGCAGTAAAATCGGCACAAGATCGGGCTGCACTTTGGGAAGCGTTACTGGCTGACAAGATTGATGTGATTGCAACCGACCACGCTCCACATACGCTAGATGAAAAATCACACGCCTATTTTCAAGCTCCATCAGGAGGCCCTTTGGTACAACATTCGTTAACCGCCATGCTGGAATTTGTGAAACAAGGGAAAATATCAGTTGAGAAAGTGGTTGAGAAAATGTGCCACACTCCTGCAGACCTCTTTCGTATTGACCGCCGTGGCTATATCCGCGAAGGCTACTATGCTGACCTGGTTTTAGTTAATCCTGATAAAAAGTGGACGGTTTGTCCCGAAAATATCTTATACAAATGCTGCTGGTCTCCTTTTGAAGGAACTGAGTTTAGCCATCAGGTTTCAAAAGTTTTTGTAAACGGACAATTAGCCTACGACCGTGGTCATATTGATAAGCAGGTAAGAGGTAAACGAATGGAATTCAACAAGTAGTTTTTTTTCAATCATACACGAAGTCATTCTTTTGCATAAACAATGGAGCGCATTGACACCGATCCTAAATCGAACGTTTCGTTAAAAAAGCGAGCTTGTTCATCAGCATATTTCATCCCAAGAACATAAAAAAGCGGTAGCAAATGATCAAACGTAGGATGAGCTAAAGAACTTAGCTCTCCCCACTTTTGAAAGTTCATCGCTTCATTATCATTACCCTGTTTTATCATTTTAGCCAACTGTTGATCGAACTCCAACGCCCAATCATAGACTTTTCCAGCCGCTGACATTTGCCCCAGGTTATGTACCAGATTTCCACTTCCTACAATTAGCACTCCTTTTTCCCGAAGTTGCTTCAACTCCTTTGCTAACTCGTAGTGGTATTGAATTGGTTGATAATAATCGATACTAAGCTGCACAACCGGCACATTGGCCAACGGAAACATTGGTTTGAGCACCGACCAGGCACCATGATCCAATCCCCAATCAAAATCAACCGATACCTGATGACTTTTGCTCATCTGTTGAATCCGATTGCCCAAATCAGGATCTCCCGAAGCCGGATATTGTTGTTCAAAAAGTTCCTTTGGAAACCCACCAAAATCATGAATGGTCTTTGGATTCGTCATAGCCGTAACAGCAGTGCCGCGCGTAAGCCAGTGTGCCGAAATGCACAATATCGCTTGCGGAGTCACCAAGCTGTTTCCCAGCTCCTGCCAGCTCCTTCGGTATTCATTATCCATAATCGCGTTCATTGGATTTCCATGACCAATAAACAGTAATGGCATTCGCTCGGAAGCCGGCAATTGCTTTATCCAGTTCTTAAAATCCTGATTCATCTCTACCTTGAGTTAACGAATATCAAAAAAGGAGCGAAACGCTCCTTTTCTTTTATTTTACTTCTATCACTAAGTATTTGCTTGTTCGCCAAAATCGATCAGGATTATTGATGACCAATTTTTCAACCGGGTCTTCACCAACCAGATCGAAGCTTCCTGCCGGATGAGTTGTAACGACATGTGCTTTTTTTGCATTCAAACTAATTTCAGTGACATTACGGATATCTATTTTTGTAAATAAGTCCGGGTTAAAATCCTTACGAAATTTCAACGTACGTCCCAGGCCTAAAAAACCACCCGTCTTTTCAACGATTCCATTCTCCACCAGCTCATCATCCGTTCCAAAAACATAATATCCCGTATTTAACTCGGTGGTTTGAATATCGATCACTTCCGCCTTTTCTTTAATTTCTTTCGACTGAATTTCAGCTTTTTCCTGGGCTTCAACCAAATCTTTAGTCAACTCAGAAACATCAATGTCCATTTTCTCGAGAGCCATTCTCAGTTCTGCAATTTGATCGTCTTTCTCTTCCAACTGGGTAGTCATCATATCAAGCATACGTTGCATTTCATTAATCCGGTAACCCGAGTTACCTAGCTTTTTCTTTTGACTTTCAACCAATTCCTTATTTCTTATCAGTAAATCAGAAATCAGCTTAATGTCATTCAGAATTTTTTTCTTGTCGCTTACTTTTGGCTCAGCATTATTTAACGACTCCAGATTAACAATTTCTTCCAGCTTTTTAATGGAGTCTAAATTAGTCTGAATCTCATTCATCGATCCGACAAAATCATTGATTGTAGAATCCTTTGCTTCAGCTACGGTTCTCAAACTATCCTGCACTTCTTGCATGCGATCAATTTTCTTTTGTTGGCACGAGGCCAAAAATACGACTGCGATTATAAAAATTAGTTTCTTCATGATCAGATTATTTTTAATCAAAGTTAAAACACTTTCTTGTTAGTTGCTCTATCCACCAGCGACTATATATTGCATTTTGGGGATAAACTTCCACAATGTGTTATTATTTATGACAAAGTCGTTGAATTTCCTCCATTTGCATCTTCGTTTCGTTATAGCCTATTTGGTATATTTCATCTGCTTTAGCGAAATCCATTGGACTGTAGCCATCCAGTTTCTCCGGTTCGAGCAAAAAGTGGCACAACTCGAGTTTCGACTGTGAACTTTGTCCTATAACAATTCGCAAACACCGTTCCGAAATTTGCTTCATTCCCCTTATTCCATCAATCTGACCGACATGAGTTACATGTACTCCAATAAGAACATCCACCTTTCCGACCAAAGGCTCTACCGGTAAATTATTTAAAAGGCCACCATCCACATAGGTTTGTTCATTAACAACTTGTGGTTCAAATAATAACGGAATTGAAGCTGATGCCAATACATACGGAATCAGCTGCCCCTCCGAAATCACTTCATACTCTCCGCTATTCAAGTTTGTAACAGCACAGTAGAATCTCTTGTTTAGTGATTTGAAATCCTGATCACCAACAAACTCCTTCAAGATACTCTCCACTTTCCCCATTTCAAAAAAACCATTCGAAGGCAATTTCCAACTAACTATCCGATAAATTTTACGACGTTTTATCTCTCTCAATATTTCAAGCGGCGAAGTTCCGGCAGCATATAAAACGCCCACCAAAGCTCCCATGCTTGTTCCTGAAATCTCATCAGGTATAATTCCATTCTCTTCGAGAGCCTGTAAAACACCCAGGTGGGCAATCCCCAGCGCTCCGCCACCGCTAAGCGCGATGCCTATTTTTGTTTTCTGTTTTTTCATTCCGAAAAGTTAGCAAGTAATCAAATACAAAAAAAACATTGTCAACCATGACGATAAATAGAGCTCGTCAGCAGCAATTGCAAACTCATTCCATTTTTTACTTCGGCAAAACACATTAAAAAAGAAAACATCAAGTCAAGAAAAAACTATTCTCTATCTTTGTTCGAAATTTTTTAGAATATTGGAATTACAGCATTTTAAAAAAATATTTGGAAAGCTTGAGGTTATTCAACCCATGCTGAAAAAGATGAGTACCCCGGGTGAAAAAATCCACCTGTCGGGGCTTGTTGGCTCGTCGCAAACAGTACTGGCATCGTTAATAGCAGAAAAGCATATCCAGCCGCTTGTTTTTATATTGAATGACAAAGAAGAAGCGGCCTATTTCTATGATGATCTGGCTAATTTGAATACGAACTCCCCCCTGTTCTTTTTTCCAAGTTCGTATAAGAAATCGGTACAATACAATGCAATTGAGCAGGAAAACATCATTCTGCGAACCGAAGTGCTAAATCAGCTGCACAGCGAAAATCACATCAGCATCGTTACCTATCCGGAAGCCTTAGTAGAAAAAGTGATCTCCGGCGAAGGACTGGATTCAAATAGTTTTCCGGTACATAAAAACGACAAGTTATCGATTGACTTTTTAAATGATGTCCTTTTTGAATATGGATTTGAGCGGGTTGATTTCGTTGTTGAGCCGGGACAGTATTCCATCAGGGGAAGCTTAGTCGACATTTATTCCTTTTCTCATGAAGATCCGTATCGACTTGATTTTTTTGGAGACGAAGTCGACAGTATTCGAAGCTTTGATATTGAGAACCAAATCTCAAAAGAACAGCTCAAAAAAATTGTTATTATTCCCAATATTCAGGATGGACTTACAGAAGAAAAAAGAGATAATTTCCTGAATTTCATTCCTGAAAAAACGAGCATCTACATCAAAGATGTGTCATTGGTTGGCGATTTAATCGATCAGATTTATCAGCAAACAATAACCAACAAAGATTTACCGGAGAAGTTAATCACTCAGGTAATTTCCGGTAGTGATTTTCTTACAAAACTGAAAGAATTCACATGTCTGGAAGCCGGTCCAAGCAACTACTTTAACACACCGCTGGAGTTCGAGTTTAACAACTCACCACAACCGGTTTTCAACAAAAACTTCGAACTGTTAGCCCAAAATCTACAGAAAAATTCAGCTGAAGGATACACTAATTTCATACACTCGGCCAGCGAAAAACAAATTGAGCGGCTGCATGCTATTTTTAAAGATCAAAACCTGGATGTTGAATTTACCGACCTCTATTTCACCCTGCATGAAGGCTTCATTGATCATGATTTAAAAATATGCTGTTATACCGATCACCAGATTTTTGAGCGCTACCACCGTTTCAAACTAAAAACACGAAAGCCTCAAAAAGAAAGCATCTCGCTAAAGGAGCTTAACAAACTGCATCAAGGTGATTATGTGGTGCATATTGATCATGGAATTGGAAAATTCGTAGGCTTGGTAAAAACCGAGGTAAACGGCAAAATGCAAGAAGCCATTCGCCTGGTTTATCGCGACAGTGATGTGCTGTTTGTTAGCATCCATTCGCTACATCGTATTTCAAAATATAAGGGTAAAGACGGAGTTGAGCCCAAAATTAACAAACTGGGAACTGGTGCGTGGCAAAAAATGAAAGACCGCACCAAGAAAAAGGTGAAGGACATTGCCAAAGATTTGATTGCCCTTTATGCGGAACGAAGAAAAGAAAAAGGCTTCGCTTTTTCGCCTGATTCGTACCTGCAAAATGAGCTGGAAGCATCTTTTATTTATGAAGATACGCCCGACCAAATGAAAGCGACTGTGGCACTCAAAGAAGACATGGAGCGCGAAATGCCAATGGACCGACTGGTTTGCGGGGATGTTGGGTTCGGAAAAACGGAAATCGCGGTGCGTGGCGCATTTAAAGCTGTGGCCGACAGCAAGCAGGTGGCTATACTTGTGCCGACTACAATCCTGGCTTTGCAGCATTACAAAACCTTTTTGGAGCGCTTAAAAGACTTCCCGGCCCGCATTGAGTATGTGAGTCGGTTGCGGCCTACAGCCGAAGTTAAAAAGGTATTGCGTGAAGTTGCTGCCGGCAATATTGACATCTTAATTGGAACCCACCGCCTGATTGGGAAAGATGTGAAGTTTAAAGACCTCGGATTACTGGTTGTTGATGAAGAGCAAAAGTTTGGCGTTTCGGTCAAGGAGAAGTTGAAACAGCTAAAGGTGAATGTCGATACGCTGACGCTAACAGCTACACCTATTCCTCGAACACTGCAATTCTCATTGATGGGTGCGCGGGATTTATCCATCATACAAACACCTCCACCCAACCGCTACCCAATTATTACCGAGCTGCATGGGTTTAACGAAGAAGTGATCCGCGAAGCAATCAACTACGAAGTTGCTCGAAACGGACAAGTATTTTTCATCCACAACCGGGTGCAAAATATTCTTGAAGTTGAAGCCACCATCAAACGAATGGTCCCGGGAGTAAAGACTGTTGTTGGTCACGGCCAAATGGATGGTCCAAAGCTGGAGAAAATTATGCTCGACTTTATCAATGGCGAGTACGATGTGCTAATTGCCACAACTATTATTGAGTCTGGGCTGGATATTCCGAATGCGAATACAATCATCATCAATCATGCACAAAACTTTGGCTTAAGCGATTTGCATCAATTGCGTGGACGCGTGGGCCGTTCTAATAAAAAGGCCTTTTGCTATTTACTGGCACCTCCACTATCAACATTAAGCCCAGAAGCCCGCCGACGACTGAGGGCGATTGAAGAATTCTCGGAGCTGGGAAGTGGTTTCAACATTGCCATGCGCGATCTTGATATTCGTGGTGCAGGAAATCTGTTGGGTGCCGAACAAAGTGGTTTTATTGCCGACATTGGTTACGAAACTTACCACCGCATCCTGAACGAAGCGATGCAGGAACTTAAGCAAGGCGAATATCAGGAACTGTTTAAAGATGAACAAAAAGATGCCGGGCAGGCCTTTTTACAAAACCAATTTGTTAACGATTGCCAGATTGATACTGACATGGAATTACTGTTTCCAGACCAATACATCCAGAGTATTTCGGAGCGGATGCTGCTATACCGCGAGCTGGATAATATGGAAACCGAGGACGCATTACAACAATTTGAATTGGGCTTGATCGACCGTTTTGGCAAACTACCCAAAGCCAGCCAAGAACTGTTGGAAGTCGTTCGTTTGCGCTGGGTGGCTATCGAAATTGGGATTGAACGTATCATCCTGAAAAACAAAAAGATGATCTGCTACTTTGTATCCAATCAGCAGTCCGACTACTACCAATCGCCAGCTTTTACCAAAGTGCTCCAATTCGTTCAGCAAAACCCCTCCAAGTGCAAAATGAAGGAGAAAAAAGATAAGCTCAGCCTGAGCTTTGATCAAATAAAATCCATTTTATCAGCAAAAGCTGTTTTAGACGAAATTAGCAAAAACTAACTACCCATCCTTCATTTTCGGTCATTCACCGAAAATTTATCAATCTTCGAATAAAAGTTCCAGATATTGAATTTTGAAAAACACCGTTATTTTTCGTTCATACTATTGTGTTTTAGCTTTGCATAATCTATTTTTATCAAAAAAAATCAAAAATTCAGTTTATGAAAATCTCAAAAGCCACCCTGTTACTAATTATTGTCAGTCTGTTTTTTTCGTTTTCAACTCAGGCAAAAACAAAAAAACTCCTTCGATTAAACCTTGAAAAAGGTGCCGTTTACGAAATGACCATGAACATGGATAACCATATGGATCAGGAAATGATGGGGCAACAAATGAAAATGGATCAGAAAATGCAAATGGTTACTTCTATGACTGTTGCCGATGTGCTTCCAAACAAAAATTTCATGCTCACTTATCAATACAAATCAATAAGAATGGACATGGAAACCATGGGACAAACCATGTCATTTAACACCGATAATCCTGACGACGACAATCCTGCCTCAAGCATGCTGAAAGGCATGACGACAGTTGAGCTTAAAATGGAAATCACCTCACGCGGAGAAGTTGTTGATATAGAGGGATTCGAAAGTTTCAACAATGCATTTGGCCAAAATCCGCAACTAAAAGGAATGCTACAAATGTTTTCAGACAAGGAAGCATTTAAGTCCAACTTCAGTAAAACGTTTAGCTATTTTCCTGAAGATAAAGTATCAGTTGGCGATACGTGGAATTCAACTCAGCAGTTGAAAGATTTTATGAATATGAATTTTGATATGCACTTTACGGTGACAGACATTGAAGATGATAAAATAACGCTAGATGTAAACTCAGATTTCAGCTCCAGTTCACCCATTGAACAAGGGGGGATGAAGATGGAAATGGACATGACCGGCAAACAAAATGGCGAAATGAAAATCAATTCTGAAGATGGCATGGTGAGCTCGTCTGATCTCTCCCAAGATATTTCGATGCTTATGAAAATGACCAATCCACAAACTCAAAAAGAACAGGAAATTCCGATGGAAATGAAATCAACGGTGAAGATTTCTGTCATCAAATTCTAGCCCCAAATGCTATTATTTATTGGGCTACCGAAAATGGCGGTCGTCACAACCTGAAAAACTGCCTTAGCCAAATTTATCAGAATAAATCCGGATAAATGGTTAAAACTAACTAATTAAGGATGAATGATGAATCTCATTAAGCTCCTTTTCCGTTTGAGCTCGAGAACCTAAGCTGGCAGCTTTATCTTTCATAACCACATTTCCTACCAAATAAAAAGGCAGTCCTCTGACTGCCTTTTCCGTCCCGATCTCTCGGGAACTAACCTAAACCAACTAAACCTAATAAACCATGAGCTCACCGGGAATTGTGGTGTGTTGATAAATCAACGAATCCCCAGCTTGCTACTAACATACTTGCTATTAACAAGTACATTCGATTTCGGCTCAAAGATATTAAAAAAATCAACAGAATTGCAACGATAACCATGAATTAGCTCGGTGAGTATTTGCTTTAGCAACAGCACCTGAAAGGCTTTATGTCATGTAAATGTCTTATTATCAAAGCTGCTATTCCGAACAATGATCTGGTTGTAAATTCGATAAATATCTTGGTATTGTTTCTTTGAATCATTAGTTAAACACAAAACTGACAATAGCATTTTGCGCAGCCCTAAAACAATCTTTATTCAAAAGACACTTTTTTAGTAAAATTCGTCTGCTTTTTTTAATCATCAATAAAATAAAGAGCAAAAAGAGCCACAGAATCAACAAATTAAGACACCAAACTCCTCTATTAACGTTTAATTAACCCAATTAGTTGACGAAGTCAACTAATGTATTTCTAACTTTGCGTCATAAATTTACAAAAATGCAATTACCAAAACCATTAGGATACTTGCTTGGTCAAACCATGCGAATATTCAAACATAAATTAACGTCAAAGTTTAAAGCAAACAACATCGACCTGAGCTTGGACTTCTTTCTAATTTTGTTGCAACTATATAATCGAGAAGATGTAACGCAACAAGATTTATCAAATCAGCTACAAAGAGACAAGTCGATAGTTTTAAGGCAAGTAAACACCTTGCTCGATAAACGGATTGTTGTTCGGTTACCCGATAAAATCGACAAACGTAAAAAAAATCTCATATTGACACAAAAAGGATATGAGCTCCTATTGGAAGCAAAAGAGATATCGCGAAACCTATCGGATGAGCTTTTAGCCGGACTGAGTGAAACAGAAGTTAATTCCTTTTTTAAAGTGCTACAAACCATTCAGGAAAATAGTGGATTGGAAGAAGATCAGTGGTGCTGTTGATAAAATCAACTAAATACAAGTAACAAGCAATAGAAACATGAAAACAATTAGACAAATCAGAAACTTAAGTTTCATTTTACTGATGTTCGCCTCCGTTTCCTGCTCACAAAAGCAGGGAGCAAACGGTGTAGGCCAAGCACAACAAGCCAGAGAATACAAGGTTATTGCCGTGAAACCAGGGGCTGTTACCTTGAACAAACAGTACCCAGCAGCCCTGGAAGGACAACAGACTGTAGAAATTCGTCCGCGAATTGCTGGCTACATTGAAAATATTCTGGTTGACGAAGGTGCGTATGTGAATAAAGGTCAGGTACTATTTCGCATCAACGCCCAGGATATCCAGGCGCAGGTCCGTTCGGCTGAAGCACAAGTAAAAGTTGCCGAAGCACAGGTGAGCACCGCAGAAATTAACCTTGGAAAAACCAAACCGCTGGTTGAAAAAAGCATTATCAGCGCGTATGATCTGAAGTCGTCCGAGGCAACGCTGGAATCGGCAAAAGCACAGTTGGCACAAGCAAAAGCCAACCTCGAAAATTCAAAAGCTAATTTGCAGTACACTGTTATCAAAAGTCCTGCAAGCGGAACTATCGGAACTTTTCCGTACCGTGTCGGAAGCCTGGTGAGCAGCAGCATTGCCCAACCATTAACAACTGTTTCAAACACATCAAGCATGTATGCTTATTTTTCAATGAATGAAAAAGATTTTCTGCAATTGACAAAAAGTCTTGAGGGAGACAACCTTCAGAAAAAGTTTGAAAACATGCCGAAGGTTTCTCTAATTTTAGCTGATAACACTCCTTACTCAGAAAAAGGGAACATACAAACTGCCAGCGGATTAGTCGATCAACAAACCGGAGCTGTAAATATTCGTGCGTCTTTTCCTAATGGCGACGGTATGTTGAGAAACGGCAGCAGCGGTAGGGTTAGCATTCCTCAACATCTTGACTCTGTTCTCCTGGTTCCTCAAAAAGCAACCTATGAATTGCAAGGCAAACACTTTGTATACATTGTTGGAAAAGATAACAAAGTGAAGAACACTGAAATTAGCGTATTAACAGGAAACCTGAAGGATCAGTACGTAGTAACTTCCGGATTACAAAAAGGCGATCAGGTTGTTGTTGAAGGCGTGGCAACGCTTCGCGATGGAACACCAGTAAAACCGGAACTCGTTGAAAACACAAATTCAGCTCAAAGCAGCACTTCAGCGAATCAGGTAGAAAACTAAAATCAGCAAAAAATCATGTTCAGAAAGTTTATAGAAAGGCCAATCCTATCATCGGTCATATCAATTATTATTGTCATTCTAGGAGTACTGGGATTAACCAGCCTGCCTATTGAACAATATCCGGACATCGCTCCGCCAACCATTCAGGTTTCGACATCCTATACCGGTGCCAATGCCGAAACAGTGCTCAAAAGTGTTATTACCCCCCTCGAAGAACAAATCAACGGGGTAGAAAACATGACTTACATGTCTTCAACTGCCAGCAATAACGGGGTCGCAACTATTCAGGTATATTTTAAGCAAGGCACCGATGCCGATATGGCAGCTGTAAATGTGCAAAACCGAGTAGCACGAGCTACCAGCTTATTGCCAGCCGAAGTAAACCGTGCAGGGGTAATTACAGCCAAACGGCAAAATAGTATGTTGATGGTATTCTCGATGTATAGCGAGGATGGCAGATACGACGAGACATTCCTACAAAACTACAGTCAAATTAACTTGCTCCCTCAAATTCAACGTGTAAGTGGAGTTGGCCAAGCCTTGGTTTTTGGTTCAAAAGACTATTCCATGCGGATTTGGTTAAAACCCGACATGATGGCAACTTACAATTTAATGCCGTCCGACGTTGTTGCCGCACTGAATGCGCAAAACCTGGAAGCAGCTCCCGGAAAGTTTGGAGAACAAAACAACCAAACCTTTGAATATGTGCTGAAGTACAAGGGGAAATTGTCAATGCCTGAAGAGTTTGAAAACATCATCATAAAGGCAGATCAAGACGGGAATATCCTTCGCCTTAGTGACGTAGCAAAAGTAGAGATGGGCTCTTTAAGCTATGCTTCATCCACCGAGGCAATGGGCCAACCGGGTATTGCCATGGCAATTTTTCAATCACCGGGCTCAAATGCTCGTGAGGTTAACGTTGAAGTTCAAAAAGTACTGGACAATGTAGCAGAAACATTTCCTGAAGGAGTAAAATATCATGTTTTAATTAATGCCAATGACTTCCTGGATGCGTCTATCGAGAAAGTAATCAGCACTTTACTCGAGGCCTTTGTGCTGGTATTCATCGTTGTGTTTATTTTCTTGCAAAATTTCCGGGCAACACTGATTCCTGCAATTTCAGTTCCTGTGGCAATTATTGGTACATTTTTCTTCCTAAATGTTTTTGGTTTTACCATTAACCTACTGACATTATTCGCCTTGGTGCTTGCCATTGGGATTGTGGTCGACGACGCCATTGTAGTGGTCGAAGCCGTGCATGCCAAGCTGGATCAGGGAGCTAAAAATGCCAAAGAAGCAGCGGTATCAGCCATGAGCGAAATCTCCACAGCAATTGTTTCCATTACGTTGGTTATGGCTGCGGTATTTATTCCGGTGACTTTCATTACCGGAACAACCGGAGTTTTCTATAAACAATTCGGGATTACACTGGCCGTGGCGATTGTTTTGTCGGCCGTAAATGCATTGACACTAAGTCCGGCTCTATGTGCCATTTTCTTAAAGCCTCATAGCGAGAGCAAACTTCACAATGCGGGTTTAATGCAACGTTTCTATGCGTCGTTTAACGTAGCATTCGATGCAATGACAGAAAAGTATAAAAAGACCACTCACTTCTTTATGGTCAGAAAATGGTTGTCCTTTGGACTGATTATTATTTTTTCCGCTGGACTCCTTTACCTGGTCAGAACAACCCCCACAAGTTTTGTACCTTCTGAAGATACCGGAATCATGATTGTTGACATTAGCATGCCTCCTGCAACTTCAGCGGAACAAACAAGAGAGGTTGTCCAACAAGTCGACCGGATATTAGCTGAAACGCCTGAAATAGAAGGAAGATCAACGATTGTTGGCCGTTCGCTTATCAGTGGTCAGGGTGGTTCCTACGGAATGATGTTCTGTGACCTGAAACCATTTGAAGAAAGAAAAGGTGAAGGCCAAGATATAAATAGTGTCATCAATAGGCTTTACGGAGCTACTTCTCAGATCAAAGATGCTCGCATTCTTTTTATTAAGCCACCAATGGTTCCTGGATTCAGTATCTCAGGAGGTGTTGAGCTCCAGTTGCAGGATAAAACGGGTGGAGATATCCAAAAATTCGAAGGAATCGCACAAAAATTTCTTGGAGCACTTAACCAGCGCCCAGAGATGCAATATGCAATGACTTCTTTTAATACCCGGTTTCCTCAGTTTCAAGTTGATGTTAATGTCGCTAAGTGTATGCAGTCAGGCATCACAACCAGTACGGTGCTCTCTGTCCTGCAGGGGTATATTGGTGGATATTATGCATCCGATTTTAACCGTTTTGGAAAACAATATCGTGTCATGCTACAAGCGGGTCCAAGTTATCGTGGCAACCCGGAGGATCTGAATAATATTATGGTGCGAACTTCCAACGGCGAAATGGCACCCATCACTTCATTCGTTACTTTGAGCAGAGTATACGGACCTGAAAACATCACCAGGTTCAACATGTATACTTCAATTTCGGTAAACAGTTCTCCGAATGCCGGTTTCAGTACTGGTGATGCAATTAACGCGGTTGAAGAGGTTGCGGCAGAAACACTGCCACCCGGTTATACCTACGAATTTTCCGGACTGACCCGAGAGGAAATAGCTTCAGGAAACCAAACGGTATTCATATTCATCCTTTGTCTAATCTTCGTTTATTTCTTGTTGGCAGCACAATATGAAAGTTACATACTACCGCTTTCCATCCTAATCTCATTGCCAATTGGGATTGCCGGTTCTTTCATTTTTGCCAGAATAATGGGAGTGGATAATAATATCTACCTACAGATTTCATTAATCATGCTGATTGGTCTTTTAGCCAAAAACGCGATCCTGATTGTTGAGTTCGCCTTGCAAAGACGCATGGCCGGAATGTCAATCATTCAATCGGCAGTGGAAGGAGCAACGGCCCGTTTACGGCCTATCCTGATGACCTCCTTTGCGTTTATTTTCGGGCTAATCCCATTGGTGCTTGCCGGAGGCGTTGGAGCCAACGGTAACCGTTCCATTGGTGTTGGTGCCGCCGGAGGTATGCTGGTCGGAACATTGATCGGAATTCTTGTCATCCCGGCTATGTACGTTGTTTTCCAAACACTTCAGGAAAAAATCAAGAAACCGGAGATAATAGAAATTTCAGACATGAACACCATGGAATAGCTTATTCCGGAAAAAACAGAACGATTATGAAAACAAATTCATTCAAACATATCATTTTACTGGCTGGCGTATCGGCAGTGCTATTTTCATGCAGCACTTCCCGACACTTTCAACCAGATACAATCAATACCGAAGGGCTTTTTGGAACCGAACAGACTGACTCCGCAACCATTGCTGAAAAGCCTTGGCAGGAATTGTTTACCGATCCTCAGTTGAAGGATTTAATAGAAGAAGGTCTAAACAACAATCCTGATTTGCAAATTGCCACTCAGCGGGTACTGCAGGCAGAAGCTTATTTCGGACAAAGCAAGGCGTCGCTTCTTCCGGGAATAAACGCCAAGGGAACCGGCAATTACCAGCATAATCCAAAATCAATCTATCCGGATGGGCCGCGCGATGTGAGCAGCTACCAACTCGGGCTGGAAGCCAATTGGGAAGTTGACATTTGGGGGAAACTGCGCAGCTCAAAGCGTGCAGCTTATGCTGATTTATTAGCAAGCGATGCTGGCAAAAAAGCGGTGCAAACCCGATTAATTGCCAACATTGCATTGGCCTATTACAACCTGGCTTCGCTGGATGCCAAATTAGCCATCACCCGTCAAACGGTGAAAAACAACATCGATTTGGTTGAAACGATAAAAGCACTGAAGGAAAGCGGACGCGTAACCGGAGCTGCCGTGGTTCAAAGCCAGGCGGCACGATACGCAGCTGAAGTCACCATTCCGGATTTAGAGCAACAGATTCGAGAATCGGAGAATGCCTTGTCGACTTTGCTGGGGCGCGTTCCGGGATCAATTCAGCGGAACAAGTTGAGCGACCAGAAAATAAGCGCATTACTGAAAACGGGTGTGCCATCTCAATTACTCGAAAATCGCCCCGACGTAATGCAATCGGAGTATTCGGTGATGAGTGCTTTTGAAATGACGAATAACGCACGTGCCTATTTTTATCCATCGCTGACCATTACCGCATCAACGGGTTTTGCAGCCAGCGATTTGGACGAATTACTCGATCCCACATCATTTGCTTCGAACGTTATCGGTGGATTAACTGCTCCATTATTCAATAAGCGGGCTAATGTTACCCGACTCAAAGTTGCCAAAGCTCAGCAAGAAGAAGCGTTATTAAGTCTTCGGAATACCTTGCTCAATGCCGGACAGGAAGTAAACAATGCACTGAATTTGTATGAAAACACCGAACGGAAAATGTCCTTGCGAGCTCAACAATTGGAGGCACTGGAAAAGTCGGTTGAGTACACCCGGGAACTGCTGACTTATGGATCGGCTACCTACACTGAGGTACTGAATGCCCAACAAAGCTTATTGGGAGCTCAGCTCAGCGATGTAAACGACCATCTACAAAAACTGAGTGCCGTAGTTTCACTATATCGCGCAGTTGGTGGCGGCTGGAAGTAAACTAGTTTTTAATTTGAAGTTTGGATAAAAACCTCTAAAACAGGAGCGTCATCCCGAACTCGTTTCGGGATCTGTGTCAATATCAAACAGACCCTGAAATAAATTCAGGGTGACTTTTTCCATCCGGGTTTTTTTGTCCAAACTTCATTTTTTAAAACGACATCGCTCACCTTTTCCAAACAGCCAAAAATAGCAGCACCCACCCAGCAATAAAACTCAATCCGCCAATTGGCGTGATGGCTCCCAGCCAACGAATACCGATGATAGCCAACACATACAAGCTACCGGAAAAAATCACAATGCCGGCGGTGAGGCAAATAGCCGACCAATTGATTAAAGTTGACGGTATTTGAACAGCCAACACACCAATCAGCAACAAGCCCAGTGCATGATAAAAATGGTATTCCACCCCGGTTTTATATACCTGCATCAAGTCGTCGCTAAGTTTTGCTTTTAAAGCGTGAGCACCAAAAGCCCCAAGAATAACAGCGGCCGCTAATAATGCAGCAGCCAACATCAATATTGTTTTACTCATTTTCGTTGTGGTTCTATATTTATCCTTGATAACAATACACCCAAGCTTTTGTTAAAAATGAGCCGACATTAGATTCCTTCAAGGAAATACCACCGCCGGAGTCATTTATTCTCTAAAAACTCTTTAATTTAGATGTCCTAAAAACAGAATGCTTACAATACCGTGTGTTGAAAAACAAAGGCAAAAGGGATTGTTACATATGTCGACATCCAATCACTTCACCCGAAAGAATAATGAAAAGAAAAATTGAATTACTGGCACCTGGAGGAGATCTTGATTCGGTGAAAGCGGCAATTATAGCAGGAGCTGATGCGGTATATTGTGGACTGAATAAGTTTAATGCCAGAAACCGGGCTGCCAATATCAGTTTCGAGAATTTATACGGGATTATAAGATTGGCGCATAAAAACGATTGCGAAGTTTTTCTCACGCTTAATATCCTTATTGTTGAAAGTGAAATTCCCCTTCTTTTAAGTGTGTTAAACAAATTAGTAAATACCGGCATCGATGGTGTGATTGTTCAGGATTTTGGTCTGTTTTATCTTTTATCCAACCACTTTAAAGTCCTTAAAATCCATGCTTCAACACAGCTGACAACGCATAACGAAGGACAAATAAAATTCCTACGTCGGTTAAACGCTGGCAGAGTAAATCTATCCCGTGAGCTAAATATTGATGAAATCAAACACTTAACTTCGGTAGCACATGAAAATGAGCTTTTAACGGAGGTTTTTGTCCACGGTTCTTATTGCATTTCCTTTTCGGGTGTTTGCTATATGAGTTCGGTTTTATCAGGAAAATCGGGAAATCGTGGCCGATGCAGTCAACCCTGCCGAGACCGTTACTTACCGACTTCGGCAGGAAAAAACTATCCGTTGAACCTGAAAGATAATTCAGCCTATTCCGACCTGAGAGAGCTGTCGGAAGCTGGGGTGGATTCATTAAAAATTGAAGGTCGAATAAAAGAATTTGAATACGTTTATACGGTAGTGAATGCCTGGAGAAAACAACTCCACAGTTTTTACAAGCATGACATCCTGCTTGATGACAAGAGCGATTTGCATAAGGTGTTTAATCGCAAATTCTCAAATTCCTTTCTGAAGGGAAATCTCAATAAAGATCTGTTTATTGATAACCCCATGAGTAACTCCACGCTACACCTATCGGAAATTAACCAATACTCTTCGGATGACAAACGAGAGCAAGAAACTAAAGAATTGTATGACGAAAAAGAAGAAGCCCGAAAGCAAATCAAAGATAAAATTGACCAACTAAGTGTCGATGACATTCCTTTGGTGATTGAGATTTCCGGAGCATCGGGAACCGTTTTAGAGACGACCGTAAAAACACCTGACCGATCATTTACCGTGCAATCGGCAAGCAAACTGTCCGATAAGGGGGTTGAGTGTTTAAATGAGGCGATCATATTAAAAAAACTACAATCGATAAACGACACGGGGCATTCCATAAAAGAATTAAATACCGACCAACTTGGATCGGAACTTTATCTTCCATTTAGAGAACTGACCGCTTTAAAAAGAAAAATATTATTTGTGCTGAACGATTCCAGGGAAGTAATCTTACCCATCGCTCTTCCTACTTTAAAGAAGGCAATCCCGGTAAAGATTAAGCCCACTCTTTCAGTATTAATCTCCTCGCCAAAAGATATCTCACTTTGCCAAGACGGCTCAATAGTGGTTTATTTTCAATTGCCCAATTCATTTAAAAATAAATCGGCCGAATTCCTCAACCTTTTTAAAACCAACGAGAACTTAATCCCTTGGTTCCCGTCTATTCTATTGGGTGAAGATTATACTGCCGCAGTCGATTTACTACACCACTTCCGAGGGAAAACAATTGTGACAAATAACACCGGGATAGCTTACGAAGCTTATAAAAAAGGGATTGATTGGATCGCCGGTCCGTACTTGAATCTGACCAATTCGTACAGCCTTTTAGCTTTGAAAGAAAACTTTAATTGCTCCGGGTCATTTATTTCGAATGAACTAAAATTCACGCAAATAAAAAGCATCAAGAAACCTGATAATTTCGACTTGTATTACAGCATTTATCATCCTATTTTGATGATGACAAGTAGGCAATGCTTGTTTCATCAGGTAACCGGATGTAAAAAGCATATACTCGACGAAAGCTGTATTCAAGAATGTTCGAAATCTTCAACCATTACAAATTTGAAACAGGACAGGTTCATTGTTGAGAAAGCAAAAGGCAATTACCATCGCATCTACAACGAGGCTAATTTTCTGAATACAGAGATTATTAAAGATATGCCTAATCACTTTTCCAGCTTTTTCATTGATTTAACAGACATAGAGACCGAAACAAAAATTGAACTGGATAAAGCAAGCATCGTCAAACTTTTTAAAAATCACCTCCGAGGAAATCCGGATTTGAAGGAGCAACTCAAAAAAGTTATTTGCCCATCAATAAGTACGCAGTATAAAGACGGAATCTAAACCGAAAACCGAGCGGGGTTCTTAACTTCCCTATTTCCATTTTTTGAGAAGCCGTCATCCCGAATTCATTTTGGGATCTCCATAGAACAAGGAAAGGCTCAAAAAAAAGGAGATCCTGAAACAAGTTCAGGGTGACGCTTCCTGAAAGATCCCGAAGTTCTTACTCTTCGTGAGCCGAAATTAAAACCTCCAGAATTTTTTTACCTGCAGCTGATACGCTGGTTCCGGGGCCGAAGATGGCGACCACACCGGCTTCGTACAGGTACTTGTAATCCTGTGCAGGAATCACACCACCGGCAATGACCATGATGTCTTCGCGACCCAGTTTTTTCAGCTCTGCAATAACAGCAGGAACCAAGGTTTTGTGTCCTGCAGCCAGTGAAGAAACACCCATCACATGTACGTCGTTTTCAACGGCCTGCTTGGCAGCTTCTTCCGGAGTTTGGAACAGCGGTCCCATATCCACATCGAAACCAAGGTCGGCATAACCGGTTGCCACTACTTTTGCTCCACGATCGTGACCATCCTGCCCCATTTTGGCAATCATGATCCGTGGTTGACGGCCTTCCAACCCGGCAAACTTTGTTGCCAAATCCTGTGCTTCCTTGAAGGTTTTGTCTTGTTTACTTTCTGATGAATACACGCCTGAAATTGTTCTGATTACAGCTTTATAACGTCCCACGATTTTTTCGCAGGCATCTGATATTTCACCCAATGACGCACGTTTCTGTGCCGCTTTAACAGAGAGATCAAGCAAGTTGCCTTCGCCTGTTTCTGCACATTTTGTGATAGCAGCCAGAGCTTGTTGAACTTCCTCTTCGTTGCGCTCGCCACGTAGTTTCTCCAATCGCTTAATTTGCGATTTACGAACTTCGGTATTGTCAATATCCAAGATATCAATCGGATCTTCTTTTTCCAAACGGTACTTATTTACCCCAACAATGGTTTGACCACCGCTATCAATCCGTCCCTGAGCACGGGCAGCAGCTTCTTCAATACGCATTTTTGGAACACCGGTTTCAACGGCTTTCGACATACCACCCAGTTTTTCAACCTCTTCAATCAATGCCCAGGCTTTGTTGTACAACTCCTGAGTCAACGACTCAACATAGTACGAACCCGCCCATGGATCTGCACCACGGCAAATCTCGGTTTCTTGCTGAATATACAACTGTGTGTTACGGGCAATACGAGCTGAGAAGTCGGTTGGCAAAGCAATTGCTTCGTCCAGCGCATTGGTGTGCAACGACTGAGTGTGTCCCAAAGTAGCAGCCATCGCTTCGATAGCCGTACGACCAACGTTGTTGAATGGATCTTGCTCCGTCAACGACCAACCCGAAGTTTGCGAGTGCGTACGCAAAGCCATCGATTTTGGGTTTTTCGGGTTGAATTGTTTCACCAGTTTCGCCCAAATCATACGTGCAGCACGCATTTTTGCAATCTCCATAAAATGGTTCATTCCAACCGCCCAGAAGAAGGACAAACGTGGCGCAAAAGCATCAACATCCAGTCCGGCTTTAATACCTGTGCGCAGGTATTCCAAACCATCAGCCAAAGTGTAGGCCATTTCAATATCGGCAGTTGCACCGGCTTCTTGCATGTGGTAACCCGAAATAGAAATTGAGTTGAACTTAGGCATCTTTTGAGAAGTAAACTCAAAGATGTCGGCAATCGCTTTCATCGAGAATTCCGGTGGATAAATGTAGGTATTACGCACCATGAATTCTTTCAGAATATCATTTTGAATAGTTCCTGAAAGCTGCTCCAGTGTTGCTCCTTGTTCCAATGCTGTCACAATATAGAATGCCATTACCGGAAGTACAGCTCCGTTCATGGTCATCGAAACAGACATTTTATCCAATGGAATCTGGTCGAACAGGATTTTCATATCCAGGATCGAGTCAATCGCCACACCGGCTTTACCCACATCACCAACTACACGAGGGTGATCCGAGTCGTAACCACGGTGAGTTGCCAAGTCAAAAGCTACTGAAAGCCCTTTTTGTCCGGCAGCCAGATTACGGCGGTAAAACGCATTCGACTCTTCAGCGGTAGAGAATCCGGCATACTGACGGATCGTCCACGGACGCATAGCGTACATCGCTGAATATGGTCCACGAAGATATGGTGGCAAACCGGCAGCATAATTTAAATGCTCCATGCCTTCCAAATCGTCTTTCGTGTAAACTGGTTTCACCGGAATCTGTTCCGGAGTCACCCAGTCTTTCTCAATTTTATTTTGAGCAGCCCACTCGCCGGCCTCTGGCTGGGGAGCAACTGTTTTTATGTTTATATTCTTAAAATTCGGTTTCATACATTATAGATTTTAGATTTTAGATTCTAGACATTAGATAAATTCTTCTGAAAAGCTATCAGCATTTTAACAATCTCGGAAGTTTTATCTAACATTTCTTCTTTTGCGTTTTCCGAAATATACTCCAGATCGCAGGCAAGAATCATTAATGATTCAACTTCGAACAAAGATCCCTTAGCGAAACGCAGAAAGTGGTTGAAATCTTTGTTGATACCACGACCAGCTCCTTCTGCAATGTTTAACATGATCGAGACGGCTGCCCGTCGAGTTTGCGAGATCAATCCATAAAGCTCATCAGAAGGAAATTGCTTGGTTACCAGATATACCTCTTTAACAAGAACTCTTGCCCTTTGCCAAATCTTTATTTCCCGGTAATTATGCATTCTGAATGTCTATTGTCTAAATTCTGATGTCTTTTTATCTGATTAGTTTATTCCCAACTTTGCATTGTAAACTGTCAACTCTTCCAGCAAATTACTCTTCAGATGAATGAAGTTTTCAATGCCTTTGGCTTTCAAATCATCTGTGCAAGCAGGAGCACCGGCCACTACAAAAATGGCTTCGTCTTTTATTAAGTCGAAAGCAGCAGGAGCAGCTTCAGCATATTCATCATCAGAGCTACAAATTACAATGATATCGGCACCAGCTTCTTTAGCCGCAGCAACGCCATCGGCAACACTGGCAAAACCATTGTTATCTTTCACTTCGTAACCGGCAACAGCAAAAAAGTTGCAAGCAAATTGCGAGCGTGCTTTACTGAAATTAATGTTACCAACAGTTAGCATGAAAGCCAACGGACGTTTGTTCTCTTTTGAGAATTTGTCAGTCGCTACACGAAGTTTTTCGAAAGCCATTGCACCACGATATGGTTTTAGGGTTTCAATCTCAGCATCGTCGGCAGTTAAGTCGGTTGGAGCAAGAGCATCTTTTACCAATTCCGCCTTTTCCAATCGCTCAGTAAAATTTGGGAACTGGTTAATACCCAACAAATTTTCGCGGCGAATAGCAACATTTAAGTCGCGTTTAGCGGACATTTCATTCACCTTAGTTTGAATGAAACCTTCTTTTGCTGCAGCAAGGAAACCGCCTTTATCCTGAATTTCGAGGAATAACTTCCAAACTTCATCAGCAATCGATGCGGTTAATTCTTCAATATAATATGAACCAGCACCCGGATCAACGATTTTATCGAAGTGCGATTCTTCTTTCAACAACAATTGTTGGTTACGGGCAATACGATCAGAGAAAGTTGTTGGATCTTCGAAAATCGCGTTGAACGGAAGCACTGTGATTGAGTCAGCACCACCTAGCGCAGCACTCATTGCTTCGGTTTGTGTGCGAAGCATATTCACATAAGGATCGTAGAACGTTTTGTTCCAGCTTCCGGTTTCGGCATGAACACGCATTTTGCAACCGCTCTCACACTTAGGTTCGTAAGCTTTTACAATCTGCGCCCACAACAGGCGAGCTGCACGTAACTTGGCAATTTCCATGAAGTAATTGGCACTTACACTCAAATTAAATTTGATGTTTTTAGCCACATCTTCAACAGCCACTCCTTTTTCGGTTAGCGTTGAAAGATATTCAACACCCTGAGCCAACGAAAAAGCCAACTCCTGAACAACAGAAGCACCAGCATTTCCAAAGTTTCTACCATTTACAGCCAATACTCGGTATTTGGGTAATTCAGCAGATTTGGTAATTAGATTTTGAGCCTGAGTCAACACATGATCAACACCTTTTTTGAAACGCCCGTAAAGCAGGTAGTTTCCGAAGGGATCGTAAGCCACAGATGCAACAATATTTTTTGCATCCCATTTGCCAGCCAACACATACTCTGCAAATGCTTCCGCAACTTTACAGGTACAGCACTTCGCTTCAAAGTTCACCTCAACTGATTCCAAACAAATACCTTTTAGCAAAACAGCCAGGTCGTCAACGGTAACTTCTGTACACTCATTAAAAACAAAGCCCAACGAAGTGACACCTTTCATCAATACGTCAAGTGCTTTTTTGTTGGACTCTCCCAAATCTTTTACGATGATATTCTGACGAACATACCAATCGTTGTTATTGGTTTTGGTACCCCGTACATAAGGAAACTCTCCTGGTAATGCATTCAGGTAGTCCAGTTTTGCAAGGTCTTCCTGTCTGTAATACGGCTGAACCGAAAAACCTTCGTTTGTCCTCCATACCAGCTTGCGGTCAAAGTCGGCACCTTTTAAATCGGCAACCACTTTTTCTTTCCAAGCCTCAGAACTGACAGGAGGGAACTCGTTAAATAGTTTGATATATTTTTCTGTCATAATGTAACTGTTAAGAAAATCAGGCTGCAAAATTAACCTTTTTACATAAGGACTACTCAAAAACGAACAAGTTTTTAACCTTTAGGTAACAAATATCATCTTTTGATTTTCAAGCATTTACATATGAAGCAATCTTCATACTTTGAAATCGGCAGTTATTTTTAATGAATATAAATAAGAACCCGCTCCCGGGACAATAAATTCTATTGATAGAAGAGTTGCAAGTCTGAAATTTTAAGATTCGATTTTTCCGGAAGATCACTCTCGAAATACCAAAACTTCAATGTAGAAAAACTAAAACGCACACAATCGTGCATTTTAGTTGAATACCCGAGGAATCCTCTTTATTAACTATACCTTTGTTGGGAAAAGCGGGTAATAAGAGCTACAATATGTGGATACGCATCTCAACTTTTCGAATGTTTTTGAATATACATGTAAGTAAAATGAAATTAAATGCACCACTGAAATTCAATCAATTAACAAAACAAAAGTTTTTATCGAACATTAATTGTCATCATTTGTCTGCTTTTTGCAGAGCAGATAATCGAACATATTTTAGTTAACTTAAAGAACACGACAGCCACACAAACAACTACGACTGGAGTTAAAAATGAAATAAAAGCGATGAAAGATACGGGGTGTTTATACACATTAATTACGGGAGCAAGCATAGGTTTAGGCAAAGCTTTTGCCGAAGAATGTGCCGGCAGAAAAATGAATCTGATCCTGATTTCACTACCCAATGAGAACCTTGAAGTATTGAGTGAAAAGCTAAGGCAGACCTATCAGATAAAAGTTCATTGCAAGGAAACCGATCTCACCAAGCTCGATACCGTCCTTGAAATTGCTAATTGGGTAACCACGAATTTCACCGTTAATATGCTGATCAATAATGCGGGTATTGGAGGCACACAAGTTTTTGTTGATTCGGAAATCGACTACCTCGACAATATGATTCAGTTGAACATCCGTGCGATGACCTTATTGACAAGAACTCTTCTGCCGGAATTAAAGAAACTTAAGTCAGCATACATTCTGAATGTGTCTAGTCTGGCTGCCTTTTCTCCCGTGCCATACAAAACCATTTACCCGGCTACAAAAGCCTTTGTTCATCATTTTACAAGAGGTTTGGAAGCCGAACTGCAAGAGACCAATGTGAGTGTTAGCGTATTAAATCCAGGTCCTATCATGACCAATGCAGATGTTTCCACTCGAATAAATGGACAAAGTTTTTATGTGAAGTTATCCATCATGACCCCGGAACAGATTGCAACTATTGCAATTGGGAAGATGTTGAAAGGGAAATCAGTAATCATTCCAGGCATCATGAACCAGATCAATGCCTTCTTTATTCGTTTGGTTACGGAAAACTTCCGTATATCTGTAGGAACCCGAATTTTCAAACGTGAGAAAAAAAACTGCGATGAAAGTACTAATAACCGGAGCAAACAGCCTTCTTGGAAGCAATCTGGCAAGAAAACTATTGCAAGGTAACGATGAGGTAAAAGCCATGGTACGCGAAAGCAGTAACTTGCTTTCACTAAAAGATACAAATCCGGAAATTGTCAAAGGTAATTTCATGGATCGTCATAATCTGCAACAAGCACTCGCCGACTGCCGGGTCGTGGTTCATGTAGCGGCCAATACTTCGCAATGGCCATCAGCTTACAAGTATTATCAAAAAGTAAATGTTGATGGCGTACAGTTTATGCTAGAAGAATGTAAAAAAGCCGGAGTCGAACGCTTCATCTTCGTTGGTTCGGCCAATGCATTTGGTCCGGGAACGAAAGAAAATCCGGGCAATGAAACAACGCCTTTCACCAGCCTTCAATACCAATCAGGGTATATGCGAAGCAAATACGAAGCACAACAATTGGTATTGGATTTTCATCAGAAACACAACTTTCCGGCCATAGTTGTTAACCCCACTTTTATGCTGGGTAAACATGATGCCAAACCAAGCTCGGGACAAATGCTGTTGATGGCACATGGGAAAAAGCTGATGCCTTATCCTGCGGGAGGGAAAAACTTTGTGCATGTTGAAGATGCAGCCACCGGAATTGTAAATGCCATTGAGATGGGAGAAAATGGAGCGTGCTATTTATTGGCGAATGAAAACCTCACTTATCAGGAGTTTTTTACAACGATGAAAGCTGTTTCAGGCTACCCACAACAACTTGTAAAAATACCAAGACCAATCCTGAATATCGCCGGATCATTTGGTTCGGCTTACGAAAAAGCAGTTCGCAAACCGACCAAACTGAATCAGGTGAATGCCCAACTATTGCAAGCTGATAATTATTATTCTTCGGCAAAAGCTCAGAAAGAATTACAACTGCCCCAAACACCAATTGATCAAGCAATAAAAGATTCGTTGGAATGGTTTGAGGAATTTGGCTATTTGAACTAAATAAAGAAAATTCTCAAAGCTGACTATCCCGTGGCAGAGCCTCGATGAATTAGTTGACTAAACCAATCAAATCGTCTAAAAATATAAACCGAGCATGATCAATATTTCTCACTCGTAAGTAATTACTCCTGTTTATCATTAAAAAATAGAATGATTCAGTCAGCCACTCAATCAGCGGGTAACCCGAAAAACGCTTTGCTCTTTGATATATCCTTCAATCATCTTTCTGAAAGATGATCGACCTGCTACACTTTATAATCATTCCAAACTACATGTACATAAATAATTTTTCGTATCAATTTAGTACTTTGGAGCTTGATTGTTGATAACACGAAAAATAGAAATTTTGTACTTAGCCTCACTAACACTTTATTTCAAAGCCTATTTTATGAAATACAAAGCAAATACCCTGAAACATCTATTTGTCGCCTTTTTCCTCATGGGGGTTGGAGCGACCATGTCAGTAACGGCACAACGCGAGCCTTACGCCGGCCAAGATACCACCGTGTATGGCGGTAAAATATGGCGTGACACCATAACCCTGTCGGAGATAAAACCTTTTGAAAACTTAACGAAGGAAGGCGTGGATGTGCTCTCCGCTGATTTTACCGCTTTGATTTCCACCGGTAATGCCCATTCCGATAGTATTGTAGCCCGGCTTGAAACCGTATTAGATTATTATGCAAAAACTATGACTAATTGGAGATACTACGCATATCTTAAGTCAACAGATGTAACTAATACAACTGTTGCTAACCTCCATATCCAGACAAATGAATTATACCAATATACCAAAGCAAAGGGGCTTGGTACAATCGGAGCAGCTCTGTCCACAAAATATCAACCAGTGGTTTGGAATGCCTTAGGAGAGGAGTTGCAAAAATCATTTTTAAGCGCCATCCAACAAACCCCAACTCAACTCGCACTTCAGACCCAGGAGAGTGAGTTAAATGCCCGATACAATGCCGCCTCAGCACAGAAAATTGAGGTGGAGATAGCCGGACAGACGGTCACTTTTTCTAATTTAGACTCGCTCGGACTTAATAGCGAGGCAAGGACAGAGGCCTACCTGGCCCTTTGGCAAGAAAAAAATCGAATTATAGGCACAATTTATCTTGATTTGGTCAAGGTGCGCAGGCAAATAGCTGAAGCCTCATCGGTGGAGTATAGCAATTTTTCAGAATACATGTACAAAGAAACTCAAGGACGAAACTACTCTCCAGAAGAACTAAAGGCTGTTCATGATTTTGTACAGCAATATTTCACTCCGTTTTATGAAGAACTAAAAGGCATACGCAGCCATGAAAACGAGTTTGAAGATGCATTGATAGCTAAATCGCCTGAAGATATGATGCAAAAACTTGCCGGGGTGATGGACAATACAAGGGATCTTAATCTGTCGGAGTTCAAACCTGCCTACGATTATATGATAAAATACGGGCTTTACGATATTGCTGGAGGAAATACAAGAGAAAAAATCGGGTACTGTACAAATTTCGTTTACTATAATGCTCCTGCTATCTTTATAAATTCTAATGTGCACCCCGGCTATAATGTCTTGTTTCACGAGTTTGGACATTATTTAGATGATTATGGAAAGACACGTGAAAACGATTTGTATGTTCTTCCTAATTATGATCTGCTAGAGGTTCCCTCGATGTCTTTTGAATCCCTTGCCCTGAGATCAGAACTCTCCACTTTTACCGACCTGGCTACAGTCAGTGGAATTGAGGCTGTAAAGGTAGCATCAATCATTATTGGCGATGTGTTACATCAAACACTTTTTGATGCTTTTGAGCAGGAGGTCTATACGCAAACAGAGCTTTCGCTGGAGGATCTAAACAACATCTACAAGCGATTGTACGGTTTATTTCTTGGAACAGAGGCTGCAAATAAAACAGGTTTACAATATCAATGGGTGTATATGGCTCATCTCTTTCACTCACCTAATTATACCATCTCATACACCATGAGCGCATTGCCAGCACTCAATATTTGGTTTAAAAGTAAAGATGACTTTGCCTCTGCCATGCAAACTTACAGAACCTTGCTCAATAATATTCAACAAGGAGATTATGTGGCGGCCATGGATTCTGCCGGGATGCTTACGCCTTTGGATGAGCAACTGTACATTGATCTTGCCGGTAAAGTGGAAGATATGCTGGAAAATAGTCCCTACCGGAGAACCATTACTGCGACTGCCGGCATTGGAGGCACTATCTTCCCTAATGGCACTATCCGCGCTCAACAGGGACAATCAGTGAAAATGATGATACAGCCTGATGAAGGGAATACAATTGCAAGCATTGTTGTTGACGGCGATAGTATCGCTATAAGAGACAGTCTGTACCTCCACACGAAATACGACAGAAATATAGCTGTCACTTTCCGGCAGGTGCAAACCGGAATCGGGGATAAAACAATTTCAGAAGTGCAGCTCTATCCCAACCCCGCTGCTGACTGGGTAACGCTAAAAACCCCCGATGCCAAAGCCGAATACTATACGCTGTACAACAGTTTTGGGCAAGTATTAGTGAGTCGACCGATAGTTTCCAAAGAGACAAAAATTGATATCAGTGGCTATCCGAACGGCATCTATGTTGTTGAAGTAGAAGAACGGAAAATTAAGTTAATTGTTAATGATCGCTGATATGAAGAAGTTATTCCTGGTTATTGCCATTGCTATATTTTTGTCGGGATGCACAAAGGCACAGGAGATTGCGAAGGTTGAAAAAACAGTCATCGTTCAAGGCACAAAAACATGGGATGGTACAATTCTTCCCCTTTATCCACAGGGTCAGCCGGAGGTCACACTTGTAAAGTTTACCATACCGCCACATACAAAACTGGAATGGCATAAACACCCCGTAATCAATGTGGGCTATATGCTCAAAGGCTCGCTTTCGGTGATTTCAGAACACGGTGACGAACTCATTTTGAATGAAGGCGACCCTATTATTGAGCTGGTAAACACCTCCCACTACGGCGAAAACAGAACGGATGCCCCTGTGGAAATAATGGTGTTTTATGCGGGAGTAAAGAACGAACCATTTACCACTTTGATTCAGGATTAAGATCTCTTTAAATAAAGACATTTTCGAAAATAAGCCTCAATTATCAACATTTACAGTTCGAGTTTTTTAACTACGGACTTGCTGCCCGAACCAAATACCCATACGTCGTTTAGAGTCCGTGGCCTATCCTGAAGATGAAAACAATCACATTCTTCTGACGATTAACAGATCCTGAAACGACCAATTGCAGCTGGGAATGGATATTTAAAATGAATAAGAAACTATCCTTGTGAATCTGCTTTTGATAATTCTAGTTTTCATAAATCATATATTTTGAATTGTTTGTTAGATTTGAAAGAAAAAACAAAATGGAAAAGAAGAAAACTCCTCTACATTTTAACATCTCCTTCAAAAAAAGAAAGTCAACGAAAAAAGAGAAATCTTATAAAGTCACTATTAATGAACCTTTTGAATTAGGTTCTCCCATAAAAGTAAATGAACCTATTTCTGTAAAAATGAAAGAGAATTGGGTTGATAGAATTGCCAAATTCTCGGCACTCGCAGCAGTGCTTCTGGCAATTGGAGCAATTGCTTTTGATTATAGGCAGTCAAGCCAACAAGCAGAATCATTTAATAAGTTCCAAGAAAAGCTAGATTCTACGCTCGATACTCAACTAACCAATGCGAAAGAACAGCATACTTCTACAATTGCAACATTACAACAACAACAAATTCAAAACGATTCAACTATTAAATTACTAACCATTCAGGCTGATCGTTTAAAAAAGCAAAATGAAATTTGGAAGATTAACCAGCAAAACAAAATTCTCTCTGAAAGTGTAAAAATTGCCCCTGTTGTTTCTGAACATTATTTAAAGAATGACACTGTTATTTTCAAACTAAGTTACCAAAATAATGGACAACGAACTGCAAAAGACATAAAGTGCCATGTTGGCATTTTTGTATTTGACAAAAAAAATCAGATTTCAATATTAACTGACGGAGAAGCACCAATGACAATGGGTAAGATCATTCCTAGGAATTCAGTGAACTGGGCCATAAATAAATCCTTCCCTGAAAGGATTAACAATAGAAATATTTACATATGTTCAAGATTGACTTACGAAGATGAATTTTTTAAAACCAAATTTGTGACAACAGACTTTATCCGCCTATTTTTAGAAGACAACATATCGAACGTTTCATTTTGCACATTAAGCGAAATCGATATAATAGAACGCAATTCTCACTACAAGGACATTGAAATAGAAAATTACACAATTAAGGACAAATACCTATTTAAATAAAACTGTCACACCAAAAACTCCAGAAAATTCTCTTTTGAAATCACTTGAATAACTCCTCAAAAGTTTACAAAGAAAATTTATCTTTCCATTTTGGGCCTTTTTCAGTCCACTCCACCGTAGCGCATTCGGAGTAAAAATCATGCTCAAAAAACAGAACATATTTGTTGTCGGCCGCTTCTTTTAAAAAAGCTTCTTTTTCTTCCATGGCGGTAACCGGATACAAATCGTAGGAAGCCAGCCACACAATTGGAATATTGGCTGTTGTAGGAATCAAATCGGATGTATAAACGTAGGTTTTCCCTTCGAGCTTCACCAAAGGAATCATTTGCCCGGGGGTGTGTCCATCAAAAAAACGAACTTCGAAGTCAGGAAATAGCTCACCTTCATTTTCAACCAACTGCATGTTACCGTCTGCTTTCAGAACATTCAGTACATCGTAAAAATAAGCCACTCGTTCGCGCACATTCGAAACCTGAGCATGCTCCCATTGGCGCTTGCTACACCAGTGCGTGGCATTTGGGAAAAGTAATCTCAAACTTTCTCCTTCTTTTAAAACGGCTCCATTGCAATGATCCCAATGCAGGTGGGTAAAAACAACATCCGTAATATCCTCAACCGAATAGCCCTTTTCTGCCAGCGATTTTGGCAGGGCATCCGTTTCTTCGTGACCATTGTTACGCTTCACTTTCTCCGGATAATGATCGCCAACCCCTGCTTCAATCAATATTTTCCGTTCTCCCTGATCAACCAATAAGCAGCGCATGGTTAATTTGGTCACATTGTTCTCGTCTGCCGGGTAAGCTTTCGACCACAATGGTTTTGGAATCACACTAAAAAGGGCGCCCCCATCGCATGAAAAATGGCCGGCATGAATGGCATGGATTTGCATAGTTCTCAATTTTAATTCGATGGCAAAAATAGTAAAAAGTGGACAGATGAAGTGGAACGATCCTACTGAGACTGCCCCTGTAAACCGATCACTCTTTTCTGCGAAAGCGAATCAGTTTCAAAGTCCATGACAAACTTAACCACACCCGTATAATCATCAATACCCTTTTCTACTTTATTCGTCTTCAGGTAGGCATCGTTCACTTTGGATGCATAATCATCTATTTTTTCATCACGAAGTCGGAGCCAATGTTTTCGTATCCGGCGCAAGTCTGCCTTTACCCGTTCATCCAACTTTTCAATAATGTCGGTGTAGCCTTCCAATTTATAGCCCTCATAAATAAAGTAGCGCAGCACATACAAATTGGCGCTGTATTGCAATTGTTTTTCCTGACTTTGTGAGCA
Organism: Sunxiuqinia sp.; assembly: GCF_055140945.1. Lineage (NCBI taxonomy): Bacteria > Pseudomonadati > Bacteroidota > Bacteroidia > Marinilabiliales > Prolixibacteraceae > Sunxiuqinia > Sunxiuqinia sp. The sequence continues at coordinate 27,189 of NZ_JBSQYS010000014.1, read as the reverse complement.
CACCAACCAAGCATAAAAATTGGCTTCGGCCTCACCCGTAATTCCAAACTGATGAGCCTTTTCGTGGGCCAGCACCAAGGGGTACTCAACCGGCAGCAAGTAATTATTCACGTGCACTTCGTTAAAAAATGGCCCGTAGTAACCCGAAATGGTAGCCGCGGCAAAAAAGCGGCTAAAGGTAATCGACTTTGACCGACGCACTCCCGAAGGATATTCAATCTGCAAAAACGGAGCTAAGTGTTGATAGGAATTCTCAATCCATGAATCAACTTGCGATTTTCTCAATGAATCAATTTTCACATACGACTCATTGGTTCGTTCGACCAACTTTTCAAAAACATTTAAAAATAATTCAGTACCCGGGTCACTTTCAGAAATTGACAAGCGTTGATTCAGATCTTCCCTGTAATAGTTGAAACCCCAAAGCCAGTAGAAAAGCATATACAAGATCGCTAACGAATTGAACCAAATAAGAAGAAATTTTCGCCATTTGATTTTTCGAATTACCAGCGCAACAACGGTCACAACTGCCAAAATGATCAACACCACATAAAATAAATCATCCAGCGAAAACGGTACCTGTCGACTCACTGCTGAAAGAATGGTGGCCACAACCGGGTAAATTTGCTGCGAATAAAACGCCTCGGTCACTGCAGGAAAAGCTGCCGCCAATTCGGTGAGTAAAAAAGTTGCCACCGCCAGCCAAACACCCAATAATGATTTACTGAAAATCCTCGTTCTCATGCTTCTCTTTTTATCAAATTTCAAAACTACAGAAAACAAGTCAATCCTGAAATCTGATAATTTTTTCGAAGAAGCGCTGTACTTGTTCTACTTTCATTAATTTTAAGCTTTCAAAAAAACAGAATCCGAACTTCATGCACATTCATTTTATTGCCATTGGCGGAAGTGCCATGCACAACCTGGCTATTGCGCTGCATAAAAAAGGCTACCGAGTTACCGGAAGCGATGATGAAATTTTTGAGCCATCCAAAGGCAGGTTGCAAGCACATGGTTTGCTTCCGAATCAAAATGGCTGGTACCCCGAGCAAATTTCAACCGACATTGATGCCATTATTTTAGGCATGCATGCGCATCCTGACAATCCGGAACTAAAATGTGCACAGGAGCTTGGGGTGAAAATTTACTCGTACCCCGAATACCTTTATGAACAAACCAAAGACAAAACGCGGGTGGTGATTGGCGGTTCGCATGGAAAAACCAGCATCACGTCAATGATTATGCATGTTTTGAAAACCAACCACATCGACTTCGATTACATGGTCGGAGCTAATCTGGAGGGGTTTGAAACCATGGTTTCGCTAAAAAAAGAAACACAGATAGCTGTTTTTGAAGGGGATGAATACCTGTCCTCCCCCATCGACCGTCGGCCGAAGTTTCATTTGTATCATCCGCACATTGCCCTGTTAAGTGGAATTGCATGGGACCACATCAATGTGTTTCCAACTTTTGATAATTACGTGGAGCAGTTTCGGATTTTTGCCACAAAAATTGAAAAAGGTGGTTCGCTTATTTATTATGAAGACGACGAAAACCTTCGCCAAATTGCGACTGCCACATCCAATGGCATTGAGCAAATCCCGTACAAAGAGCATAAATCAACGGTTGTTGACGGTGTAACTTACTTAAACAATGATGACCAAAAAATTCGCCTGCAGGTATTTGGAAATCATAACCTGCAAAACATTGCCGGCGCTAAATTAGTTTGTGAAAAATTGGATGTGAGCGATGAGCAATTCTACCGTGCCATGAGCTCGTTTAAAGGAGCCGCGCGCCGTTTGGAAATTTTATCAACAAACGAAAACTGTACTGTTTTTTATGACTTCGCTCATTCGCCTTCGAAACTAAAAGCGACAACATCGGCCGTAAAAAAGCAATTCGGTAACCGACAACTCGTCGCTGTGATGGAGTTGCACACGTTTAGCTCGTTGAAGAAAGAGTTTCTTCCTCAATACAGCGGATGCATGGAGGAAGCCGATCAGGCTTATGTTTTCTTCAACCCAAAAACGATCGAGCACAAACGGCTGGAGCCAATTACAAAAGACGAAGTTGCCCATGCTTTTGCCAAAAAAGGACTGCAGGTTTTTACTGATCCGACTGAGCTATTTGACAAGCTGCGAAAAATAGATTGGACGGCGAAAAATCTTTTGATCATGACATCGGGCAATTTTTCGGGGCAAGATTTAAAGAGCTTTGCCAAAGAGATCACCAGGAAACCGATTCAAACTAAATAAAAAAACAGGCTTCGACACCCCAACGGCGGACGAGCAACTACGAATTTATCACTGAAATGAAAAACCTACTTTTATTAGCCTTACTCGTTTTAAATTTGGTCACAAGTGCTCAGGAAAAAGATTCCCGACTTTGGCGAAAAGCTCAAAAACTTCACCAACGGGTAACAACAATCGACACCCACAACGACACGCCTATGTTGTTGCTGAAAGATGGATTCGATATTGGCGAACGGCACGATGCTTCCGAGTGTCTGGTCGATTTTCCGAAAATGGACGAAGGCAGTCTGGACGTTTCATTCTTTGGCGTTTTTAGCGGGCAAAAACCGCGAACAAAGGAAAACTACCGTCATGCTTTTCAGCATGCCAATACCATGATTGATTCAATTCATTCAATGGTTGTTTCCCATCCCGATTTTGTACAATTGGTGTATAGTCCGGAGAACATCTCCAATATTCAACTTGCCGGGAAACACGCAATCTGCATTGGGATGGAAAATGGATTTCCAATTGCCAAAGAACTATCTCGAATTGAGCACTTTTACAACCGAGGGGTTCGCTATATTACACTTTGTCATTCTTTTCATAACGACATTTGCGATTCGTCGAGCGACTTAACTCCTCCTGAACACGGTGGAGTCAGCGAATTTGGGAGAATGGTCATTCATGAAATGAACCGGCTGGGCATGATGGTGGACATTTCACACCTGTCGGACGATTCCTTTTTTGATGTGATGAATATGACTCAGGCGCCGGTTATTGCCAGTCATTCCTGTGCAAGAGCAGTCGCTAATCACGATCGCAATATGAGTGACAAGATGATTAAAAAACTAGCCGAAAATGGTGGCGTCATCCAAATGTGTCTGCTGGATGATTACATCAAGGAACCCGACACAAGCACTGAAAGATACGCAGCAGAAAGCCGATTGATGAAGATATACCGCACCGAATACAGCAAAATGTCGGATCTGGAAAAAGAAGTTTTTGAAGCCGACTGGAGAAACATGAAGAAACTTCCCAAAAAACTTCCAACAGTGGCTGATTTGGTTGACCACATTGATCATATCGTACAACTTGTGGGTGTTGACTATGTTGGAATTGGCAGTGACTTTGATGGCGGAGGTGGACTGGCAGACTGCAACGATGTTAGCCAATTTCCCAACATCACTTACGAACTGCTAAAACGCGACTACAAACCCAAAGACATCCGTAAAATCTGGGGAGGTAATTTCCTTCGTGTTTGGAAAGAGGTGGAAAAAGTAGCCGGGAAACTAGACGCACACTTATAAAAAAAGCCGACTAAAAGCCGGCTTTCTTGAGAAAAAACTATTATTAATTGTTGGAAAATTAATCGGTATAAAACGGAAGTACAAAGTAGGTGTAGATTGTACATCCTGCGCAAAAGGCAAAAGCAAACTCAAGCCCTGCGAAAAACACAAGCACACCGGCCACTACTGCCGCTGCAGTGTGCAACTGTAATACAAATAATAAAGCAACAACCAGCGCCATGGTAAATCCCATGCGGGCAGCAAAAATCTTAGGTGCTTTATCTATTTTATTTACAGGTAATTTTAATGCCTTTACCACTTTCGAGGCCACAAAACTTATTGGACTGAATTTCATTTGAGTAAACGCCCGAATAAAAAAATCAGCTGTTAATAATCCCATGACCACCACCGAGTCTAAAGCAAACGCAGCAATCACAACCAGCATGACTAACAAAGCTGTTACGCGCGGTACCTGCTCGTTGATTCTTTCTTCTGATATGGGGCAAAATACACTCTTCATTTTTAAATCTCCTTTCATCCAATTTAGGTGACCTATTCCGTCATCCAAATATATTCAGACAAATTTATCTGTTTTTGTTGATTATTTTGAATTATTCTAAATAACAATACTTGAACTTAATAGTTTATTTACATTAAATGCTAATTTAATCATCAGGTATCGATTAATAATCCATCTTACAATTACAATCAAATAGTCGCTCAATTCGTTATTTCCTGACACGGATTATTCTATATTTTTCGTGTATTTTTGAAAATCTCAGAAAAAGTTAACGAACTGCCCCATCCAAAATATTGGATCGCCAGTTAAAACATTGCAATAAGCTTATTATGAACAGACAAACACGATTAAAGCACCTCCTGTCAACTCTAGTTCTTCTAATTCTCGCGTATACAGGAAACTGTCAGGAGCTAATCAAGTTTCTGAAAACACAACCGGAAATCGTCACTATCGATTCGATTGAAGGAAATTCTTTTTTCAAACAAACATACGTGTTAAAAATCAGGCAGCCGCTCGATTATAAAGACACAACCAACGAATTCTTTCTGCAACGCGTATTTTTAGCCGATAAAAATCCATCCAGCCCTGTCGTTTTAAATACCGAAGGGTACGATGCAGGTTATGCTTCGAACCCCAAATACATCAACGAACTCACAAGCATGTTGGATGCGAACCAGATTTGTGTGGAGCATCGTTACTTTGGAGAGTCGATCCCTGATTCGCTGGATTGGCAATTTCTTACCGTTGAAAATGCGGCTAACGACCACCATCGCATAGTTGAACTTTTCAACAAGTATTATCAGGCAAAATGGTTAAATACGGGAATTAGCAAGGGCGGACAAACAGCCTTGGCACATCGGGCTTTTTTCTCAAACGATGTCTCGGCCACTGTTGCCTACGTTGCCCCGCTAAATTTTGGCGTGGAAGACGGGCGTCATGAACTATTTTTGAAACAGGTGGGGACAAGCGAATGCCGATTTCAGATTGAAGTATTTCAACGAGAAATACTGAAAAGGAGAGATCAGATGCGACCCCTGTTGAAAAAATACGCCGCAGCCAGAGCATATCAGTTTCCAATAGCACTTGATGAAGTGCTGGACTACATCGTCCTTGAATTTCCTTTTGCTTTTTGGCAATGGGGCTACGATTGCACTGAAATTCCTGACAGCAATTCAGATGACCAGCTTCTTTTTGAATACCTGACAAAGTCCAGTCCTCCTGACTATTTTTCGTACGAAGGATCGGCTAAATATCGCGCCTTTTTTTATCAGGCAGCTCACGAACTGGGTTACTACGGATACGACACAAAACCTTTAGACGACCTTTTGTCTGTAAAATCAGCCAAAGGGTACATGAATCAATTTATGGTTCCAACATCAACACCTGTCAAATACAGCGACAAGACATCTCGCAAAGTCAAAGCCTTTTTGAAGAATGATGCTGAAAATGTTATCCTTATCTACGGCGAGATTGATCCCTGGAGCGCAAGCTCTGCATCGGTAAGAAGAAGAGGAAACAACTACAAAATCGTTTTAAAAAATGGTAGTCACAAAACACGAATTGCCTCGTTTGATGAAAAGACTCGCCAAAAAATTGAAAAACAAATCAACAAAATGGTTAGAGCAACACCATAATCTGCATTTAATAATGCTCAGCAAGAAATCAACGCAAACATTTTTCACAACATAATCCGACATACACACCTGACAAACAAACCCTTAGCAAAAAAGAAGTTTTTGATCTTTTAATGCATACATTGTTAAAAGTTGTTAAATTTACAGCCGCTTAACTAATCAATAACGTCGTCTATGACCAAAAAGGCCATTGAAAGAAGAAATTTTTTAAAATTACTAGGTACTGGAATAGGCTCACTCCTAACACTTCCCTATTACGCAAATGCCTTTGAGTACCCTGCTGCGATTGACCGAGACCGTTTTAAAATCGGTAAGCCGCAGTGGATTCTTCATAACGACGGTACCTTTGACTTAGTTGCAGGAAGAATCAGTCTTCAAAATTGCCGCCCTACGATTGATGGACAAAGTATTTTCGTCCGTAATACGTTTATGGGTGACTCTCCTAAAGGAAAACGAATCATTTATGAACTGGATCGCGGCTTTGTTATGCTCGATCTGAAAGTGAACTCAGGTTCTATCTCTATCGGTGCCGAGCTGAGTGGGATGCCGCGTGCCCCCTACTGGTTTTGCCCCTTGGGCGAAGCAACGGTTAACGGCGTCAAGCATTTCTTCAAACAGGGACGAGGATTTGGAGGTCCAACAGGCCTATATGAATTTCAAAAGCCATCACAAGAAGAATTTGGTAATGAGCTCGGGGAACAGGCCTGGTCCTATGATTCATATCTGACAACAGGTTTGATATCAGCTGAAAATGACACCTTAGTCGTTGGTACATTTGAGCATAACGATTTTGTCCAGAAAAGTTCGCTATATAACCGCCCACACCGCCGAGGCTTAGTTGACCGCTACCCCGATGTTGAGTCAATCTTTTTCGAAACCGGCTTTGTTACAGAAAGAATTCCGCTAAAAGATGATTTTATCAAACTGCCGGACATCTATATTTATTATGGAAATAAACCCTATGAAACGCTGCAACATCTAGCCTGGAATATTTCAGAAAACCTGGATGCACGAAAAGATTCAAAAACGAGCTATCACTGGGATTCATTTAACGAGTTTCAACATGATTTCGACCACGAAAAACTAACAAAACTGTTGACTTCATTGGAGACAATGGATCCGGAAATTTTGCTTGATACTATTTTAATTAATGATGGCTATGCCGTTCATGGCGATTGGCTGGATACGAATGACAAATGGCCAAAAGGACTCGAACCCGCTGCTCGCGATATCTTTCAACGACGTTACCGGGCAGGCATTTGGGTCGCTCCATTTATGGTAAGCGAGGAAAGCAAAGTCTATAAACGACATAAAGACTGGTTAATTCGTGATAAGGAAGGCATTCCTATTCCTGAGTGGAATTTCAAGGAAGGCACGCATTATGCTCTCGATGGCAGTCACCCCGAAGTAAAGCGTTATATCCAAAAAGTTTTCCGGACATTCCGAAAAATGGGATTTACCTTCTACAAGACTGAATTTATGGATTGGGGACATAAACCTTCAATTGGCATTGAACGATACGATAAAACCAAAACTTCAGTTCAGATTTTTACGGAAATTTTAAATATTATTCGGGAAGAAATTGGAGCCGGAAGCTTTTGGTTAAGTGGCACATCGCCTTATGCACCGATGATTGGTTATGTTGACGCCATGCGTATTGCAAATAGCATTAATTGTGAATGGGAGCAAAACGGTGTTGGCAATATGCTTCAGGAAAGCTACAACTGCCAGTACTTCAACAACGTATTTTGGCAAAACGATCCGGATGTTATTTCGCTTCGTAATATGAATTGCTATCTAACGGATACCGAAAAAACTAGTCTGGCTTATTGGAGTGGTATTCTAGGTGGGGTCGTAAGTATCTCCGACCGCTTTTCAACCCTAACTGACGAACAGCTGGAAACCTGGCGCCTATTGCTTCCACATGAACGGCCACAAAGTGCTACCCTTCCGTATTGGGGTCAGGACAAAACATGCAAGGTTGCGCTACGGCGTTACCGCTCACCCAAAGCCTGGGGGCTCCTAATTTTTAATGATACAGAAGAAACAGTAACCGAAAACTTTGTTTTTTCCGAGATCAATGAAGAGAGCAGCAATTGGGTATACGAGTGGACCTTGGGTGAAAGTGTGGGGCTGGGAAATCTCAGCGAAATTACGGTCACTCTCCAAAAGCACGAGTCAAAGCTATTTTATTTATCTGACGGAAACGACAGCCCATCGGAAGACCTATCAATTAGTGGAATCCGCCTGAAAAAAGTTTACCGCAAACAGGATACTTAAACCTTACGACCATTTATTTTCCGGCGATTGCACAGGAATGAGCCGTGTAATTAAATTTATTCAAAACTAAATCTTATTTTAGAAGTCATTTTTGAATAAACCGCTATGGATTTTCGCACACTGAATATTGACACACCAATTGAATTAATTAATCAGGCCTCGCAAAGAGGATTGATTGGAAGCCTTGGTATTGAATTCACCAAAATTGAAGCTGGAACAGTTGAAGGACAAATGCAACTCTCTGAAAAAAACTGTCGCCCCGATGGTATTTTACATGGAGGTGCTAATCTGTCGCTGGCCGAAACGTTAGCTGGACTGGGAAGCATGTTGCTTGTTGATGTAAAAGAATTTAATGTACTTGGCATTCAGGTAAACGGCAGCCATACCGGCACTTTAAAACAAGGGAAAGCTTTTGCTACGGCAAAAATCATACATCAGGGAAACCAGACCCACGTTTGGAATGTTGATGTAACAAATGAAGAAGGCCGACTGATTTCAGCAGTTCGGGTGACGAATATGATTGTAAAAAGGAATGACTAAAAAAAGAACACTAACACAATTTCTGGATAAACTCATCGAAAAGAATTGCGCTTTTGCCATATGGTCTGAACCCGGAAGCGATGAACCCGAAATTCTACTGACAGATAAAAAAGACCTGATTTACCCCAAAGAGTTTTGTAAACTGAATGGGCAAGAAGGTTTCGTTTTTGCTCCCTACGAAGTCAACTCAACCACGCCGCTGGTATTGTTAAAGCCAGGCATCTACCGGAAAGGAATCGAAGAAATTATCAAAATCGATCTGGACGAAATTCAGAAAAATCAAGCTGCCGCAAGTAAAGAAGATGAACATTTCATCATTGAAAAAGAGGTGTATTTAAAGGATATTGAAACAACAATCGAAACAATAAAAACCAGCAAACTGTCAAAAGCAATTATCTCTCGTCTAATTCCTTCAACCCGGGGAGAGGAGTCGATCGGTGAAGTTTACATGCAATTGTTTGAGCAAACAACTAACGCTTTTATATATCTGGTTAACTTGCCCAAAGCGGGCTGCTGGATGGGAGCCACTCCCGAAGTCCTCCTGAAATCAGATGAAAAAACATTGGAGACTGTGTCCCTGGCCGGCACACAAACCCGAAGGTCAGATTCAGATTACAGCTGGCACACCAAAGATATTGAGGAGCAAGCCTTTGTTTCCCGTTACCTACTCGATGTGTTTTATCAATTCAACATTCACCCATACACAACACGAGGCCCGGAAACACTCGAAAGCGGAAAAGTAGCACATCTGTTTACCAGCTTTCGGTTCTCAGCAAAAAAATTAAGCCGTCGGCTAGGCGATTTTGTCGCCGAACTTCATCCAACACCTGCAGTTTGCGGCTATCCAAAATCAAAAGCCAGCAAGTTCATCACTAAAATTGAGAAACATAATCGTCGCTATTACACCGGTTATCTGGGACCTTGGCAATTAAACAATTCCATCAGATTATTTGTAAATTTGCGATGCATGGAAATAACACCCGAACAATACATTTTGTATTCGGGAGGTGGAATTACAGCACGGTCAGTTCCTGAAGAGGAATGGGAAGAAACAAATAACAAAGCGAGAACACTTTTATCAGCCATCGAAGCGGTTCAAAATAATGATATCAACCAAAAAACACATTCAACAGCTAGCCAGCTTACTTCTGAGCAAAGGAATTGATGACATTATCATTTCTCCGGGATCACGAAATGGGCCGCTAACCCACACCTTTGCCGGAAGCGGAAAGTTTAACTGTCGCAATATTGTAGATGAACGAAGTGCCGCCTATTTTGCACTGGGCCTAGCTCAAGCCAAGCAAAAACCGGTTGCCATTGTATGTAGCTCCGGAACAGCAAGCTTAAATTATGCTCCTGCCGTTGCCGAAGCGTTTTATTTAAATGTGCCCCTAATTGTGCTCACTGCCGACCGCCCGGATTATTGGATCGATCAAGCTGAAAGTCAATGTATCCGACAAGAAGGAATTTATCAGAATTTCACCAAGAAAGCTTTTTCACTGCCTTTGGGCGAAACGGAAAAAGAATTGTGGTTTGCCGCACGTGAAATAAACGAATGCCTGAACACTGCAATTAACGGAACTCCGGCTCCTGTGCATATCAACATTCCGCTGGAAGAACCATTGCATGATTTGTTGGATGAAAAACTTCCGACAGTAAAACATATAGCCCAGGCCGGCATTGCAGCTTTCCTGATCGATTCAGAGTTAAACCAGATAGCGCAAGCGGTCAACAATGCTCAAAAAATATTGGTTTTAGCCGGACAGCAAGTCCCAAATCCAGATCTGGAAAATCGGTTGATCGAATTGGTAGAAAAAACCGGCGCTGTTGTTTTGAAAGAGTACATCTCAAACTTAAACCACACCACTTTCTGCAGTAGCATTGACACGATTATGGCGGCTATCCATGACGGTCAATCAGAAGACTTCGCCCCTGATTTACTGATTAGCTTTGGTGGTCAGTATGTTTCAAAGTCATTGAAGCAATTTTTACGAAACACCCATCCATCAAACCATTGGCATCTGAGTTTGTCCAACGAGCATTTCGACACCTACCAATCCTTAACCAAGGTGGTCAACATGCAGCCAAGTGACTTTATAGAGCAACTTTTGCCAAAAGTCACATCCAGCGAGCGGACTTATTTTAGTCGTTGGAAAGAAAAAGAACAGCAAGTAAATCAACTGCGTGATAACTTTATTAGGCGAACTGAATACTGTGATTTGACTGTTTTTGACGAACTCAGAAAAGCCATCCCACAAAACTCAGTGATTCATTTAGGCAATAGTTCCCCGGTTAGATATGCATTGATTTGCGCCCCCGCGAAAAATGCCCGGTATTTCAGCAACCGTGGAACCAGTGGGATTGATGGGCCTCTTTCAACAGCTGTTGGCTTCGCTTCAGAGTCTGAAAAGTTAAACACCATTATTCTGGGTGATCTGTCGTTTTTTTACGACTCAAACGCACTTTGGAACAACTACCTCAAAGGAAACCTGCGAGTGGTTGTGATTAACAACCGGGGTGGAAATATATTTAGCCTGATAAAAGGCCCGAGTGATTCACCTGCTTTTCAGGAACACTTTTTTACTGAGAATAAGTTCAAGGCTGAAGGAATTGCTAAAACATTTGAGTTGGATTATTTTAAAGCTGAAAATCAACAAGAGTTACGCGAAGTTTTAAAAGATTTTTATTCCCCGAAACAGCAAACACCAGCATTACTGGAAATATTTACTGATGCGGAGTTCAACACAAAAATGTTTCGGGAGTTGTTTAAGATGATGAAAATGGAGATTTAAATTCTCATTTCGAAGCGACGATTTATTTCAGCCCAACGGTATCGCCTTGAAGATAGTAGGACGTAAGATAAACAGTCGTCCTGACGAGAAAAACTAAAAATGGATAATATTTAAAACAAAATAGAATGAGCACACAAAGACAATGGGAAACCATTAAAGAATACGAAGATATTTTCTTCGACTATTACGACGGAATTGGAAAAATAACTATTAACCGCGAACGCTACCGCAATGCTTTTCGCCCTACGACGGTTAACGAAATTAGTGAAGCGTTGCGTATTTGTCGCGAAGACCAACGCATTAATGTGATCGTGCTAACCGGAGCCGGCAACAAAGCTTTTTGTGCTGGTGGCGACCAAACGGTAAAAGGCAAAGGTGGCTACATCGACGAAAATGGAATTCCACGATTGAATATTCTGGAAGTTCAGAAACAAATCCGCAGTATGCCTAAACCCGTGATTGCGATGGTGAACGGTTTTGCAATCGGTGGCGGTCATGTACTGCATGTGGTTTGCGATATCAGTATTGCCAGCGAAAACGCCATCTTCGGACAAACAGGCCCGAAAGTTGGAAGCTTCGATGCAGGGCTCGGATCCTCATACCTGGCCAGCATTGTCGGCCAGAAGAAGGCTCGTGAAATCTGGTTTATGTGCCGTCAATACTCTGCTGCCGAAGCCTTGGAAATGGGCTTGGTCAACAAAGTTGTACCATTCGACCAACTGGAAGATGAGACAGTTGCGTGGGCACAAAAAATGCAGGAGCACAGTCCATTGGCTATACGCATGCTGAAACTCGGGCTAAATGCAGAACTCGATGGGCAAGTCGGCATTCAGGAATTTGCCGGAAATGCCACACTGCTTTATTACCTGACAGAAGAGGCTCAGGAAGGGAAGCATGCATTTTTGGAAAAACGCAAACCCGACTTCGGAAAATATCCCAAGTTCCCCTAACGGCAATATTCATCGAACTCCATCATAATTTCAAACTGGTAGCGATCTATTTTTAAACTATGGCAACAGCAAAAAGTTGGATTAAGGCAGCACGTCTACGCACACTCCCATTGGCACTTTCCGGTGTTTTAATGGGTTGTGGTCTGGCTTGGTTTTACGGATCTTTCATCCTCCATATTTGCATTTTAGCAATCATTACAGCCACCCTAATCCAGGTATTCTCGAACTTTGCCAACGACTTTGGTGACAACCAACGCGGAACGGACAATGAGTTTCGCCTCGGCCCCACCCGAACGATGCAGAGCGGAGAAATCAGTCATTCGGAAATGAAAAAAGGGATGACCATTATTGGTGGTTTGAGCCTGATCTTTGGCATTTGGCTGGTTTATACCGGAACCTGGGAGTTTTCGAAAACAGCTTTTTTCAGCTTCATCGGACTCGGAGTTTTATCGTTAATTGCCGCCTACTTTTACACAGCTGGCAAGAAATCCTACGGCTATGTTGGCTTGGGCGATTTGGCAGTTTTTCTGTTCTTTGGGCTGCTGCCTGTTATTGGTGTTTTCTATTTGAATGCTGCTTATTTTGAAACAGCCATCGTTTTACCTGCCTTAAGTATGGGTTTTTTCAGTACCGGCGTTCTCAATCTAAACAACATGCGGGATTTGGAGAATGACCAAAAATCGGGCAAAATTACGCTGCCTGTCAGAATGGGTGCGCGAAACAGCCGGATTTATCATACCGCAATGATTCTTTGGGGTTGGTTTAGTGTTATCATTTTCACGTTGCACCAGCAAGAATCAATATGGCAATGGTTATTTTTATTAACTTTACCTTTGTTTATCAAAGATTTAGCAACCATTCACCGGATTAATGAAGAGCAAAAACTTGATCCGTTTCTCAAAAAACTAGCACTTTCTACCCTTGCCTTTACCTTGCTTTTTTGTTTAGGATTAATACTGGCTGTTTTATGATTGCATATTTCAAAAAATATCAACTTCTTTTTAAACGTCCGGCGGGAACATCGCGAGGCGTTTACCATACAAGAACTATCTGGCTTCTTTTTCTGAAAGAAAATGGGAGAACCGGGATTGGTGAATGTGCGCCACTTCCTGACTTAAGCAAGGAATCGCCCGAACAGGTTGAACAGATATTAAAGGCAATCTGTGCTAATCCAACCGACTATATCAATCATCCCGAACTTTTACTGGATATTCCATCGGTTCGCTTTGGTTTGGAATCCGCTATGTTGGATCTTGAAAACGGAGGAAATCAGATTCTGTTTCCGTCATCCTTTACCTCAGGGAAAGAAGGGATTCCAATCAATGGTCTGATTTGGATGGGAGACTACACGTTTATGCAACAACAAATCCGGGAAAAGTCGGAAGCGGGATTTCAATGCATCAAGTTAAAAATTGGCGCAATTAATTTCGAACGGGAGCTCTCCTTACTGCAGTCATTGAAGTATTTGAGAAGTCGCCAAGATATAACGATCCGGGTTGATGCAAATGGTGCCTTTCAGCCTGAAAAAGCACTGAACAAACTGAATGAACTGGCTCAATTTGATCTGCATTCGATTGAGCAACCAATTGCTGCAGGACAATGGGAAGAAATGGCGAGACTTTGTGATGAAACGCCAATTCCAATTGCACTTGACGAAGAGCTGATTGGCATTAATTCAAAAGATGAAAAAGAGGCTCTTTTAGATGTCATCAGACCCCAGTTTCTGGTATTAAAACCAAGTTTGCACGGCGGAATTTCAGGTTGCGATGAATGGATCAACTTAGCCAACGAGCGATCAGTTGGCTGGTGGATCACCTCCTATCTCGAATCTAACATCGGGCTTAATGCCATTGCTCAGTGGGCATTCACCAAACATCCGAAAATGTATCAGGGGCTCGGCACCGGTCTGCTATTTACCAACAACTTTGATTCGCCGCTTGAAATTCGTGGAGAACAGCTTTGGTTCGATCAGCAAAAAAGCTTCGTTCTTCCGAAAGAGTTTGGCAATTCTAATCAAGAGGTTTGATTCCATCATGAAACTGTTTCCAACACACATCAGGCTCAATGGAAGGCTGACTGCAGTCACAGATCTTCTCCAGCGGCAAGTTGCCGTGCAGCCTGACTGGGAAAAACAATGGCTGAACTTTCTGCAAGAATGGTATAATCAGAACAAATACATTGAAGTAAACACCTCGGGTAGTACCGGAACACCAAAAACGATAAAGCTAAACAAGGATTTTGTGGCTGCCAGTGCGCAACGTACCATTCAATATTTCAATCTGAAAAAGGGAGACTGCATATTACATTGTTTACCTACGAAATACGTCGCCGGAAAACTAATGGTAGTCCGCGCCCTGCTTGGCGAACTTGACTTACATCTTGTTGACCCGACTACCGATTTTCAATTTCTGAGACAAAAGCATTTCAAGTTTACAGCCATGGTTCCAACGCAGGTTCATAAAGTTTTGGAATCTGGAATCTGGAATCTGGAATCTCTTCTGATTGGAGGCTCGGCAGTTCCTCAACCATTAGTTAATGAGCTACAAAGCGTTCCAACTCAATGCTACTCCAGCTATGCCATGACCGAAACTGCGACCCACATCGCCTTGCGAAAACTGAACGGCAAAAACCAAGATCAATTTTACCATTGCTTAGACCATATAAAAGTGCAACTCTCGCTCGACAATTGCCTCGAAATTTTTATGCCCGGACTAAAACAACAGCCGCTAAAAACAAATGACTTGGCGGAGTTAGCAGACGAAAAGACGTTTCGAGTGCTCGGGCGAGCAGACAATGTGATCATTTCCGGAGGCATCAAATTTTCGCCCGAACAACTGGAAAGAAAACTAGAGCCTTTTATTTCCTGTGCTTTTTCTATCTCATCACTGCCACATGAAACATTGGGACAACAACTTATTTTAATCGTTGAAGGTGAAGAAGATGAAAAGCGGATCCGTCAAATTCAAACGATTTGCAGTCAGCAGCTTTCTAAATACGAGCAACCAAAGCAAATTCGATTTATTAAAATATTCCCGCGAACGGAGAATGGGAAAGTAATGCGAAAAGCATTATAAAATAAAAGAGCTACAAACACCTGCTTGTAACTCTTTCATTTTCAGTGGAGAATATCGGAATCGAACCGATGACCTTTTGACTGCCAGTCAAACGCTCTAGCCAACTGAGCTAATCCCCCATCATTTTGCACCGCAAATATAATAATATTTTCAAAACGTAATCACCATTGGTTCTTTTTGGTTTGGTTTTTGTTTTCTTACTCTTATTAGCCATTCATTTTTAAACAATTAAATCAAAAAGTTATGAAAACAAAAAAATCTAAAAACGCCGATTTAGAAAGTAAACGCTCATTATTCCTCTCCCTTGGATTAGTACTCTCACTCGGTTTTACCTTGCTGGCTTTTAGTTGGAAAACGCCGGTACAAAAAGCCGACGATGTTGGATCCGTTAACTGGGACTCCCCTACTGATATTATTATTCCCCTAACTAAACCAGAAAAAAAGGAACTCGCCCCTCCGATAAAAACAGTTGAATTGTTTCAGCTGGTTGATGATGACACAGAGCTGGATGATGATGATCTGGATATTTTTGACACCGAAGTAACCGACGAAGGAATTGACGTTGATGCATTACAAGATTTCACAAACGATAATGACACATACGACAAGGAAGAAATTGTGCTAATACCTGATGAAATGCCCGAATTTCCCGGTGGAATGAAAGCTCTTTTGAAGTTTATCGCCAATACGGTCGACTATCCGTCGGTGGCTCAGGAAACTGGAATTCAGGGACGAGTATTTGTCAATTTTGTTGTTAATACTGATGGGCAAGTCAGCGATGCCCGCATCATTCGGGGTGTCGATTCTTCGCTGGACAGAGAAGCACTCAGGGTTGTCAATAAAATGCCAAGATGGAGCCCCGGAAAACAGGGCGGACATGCAGTAAGGGTTTCCTATAATGTGCCGATCAATTTTGTATTACAATAAAATGTCCGACGAACACAAAGGATAAAATTTTAATTTTTTCAACTCTTGATTTTGAAGATTATTTTTTATCTTTAGCCCCTCAATATCGAGAAAAACTAGTATCTGAAAAATAGAAAAAACTTCTAAAACTGAATTATGGAACCAAAGAAATCACCAAAAGCCGATCTTGAGAGCAAAAGAAATATTTTTGTTCAGATAGGGTTAGTGGTGTCTCTAGGTCTTTGCTTACTAGCTTTCGAATGGACTTCCAGAGTAGAACAAGCTTCTTCTTTAGGATCTGTTGCAGAGCAAGAGGTGGAGGATGAGATTATCCCGATTACCCGTCAAGAAGAAGTAAAACCACCACCACCACCACCACCACCAAAAGTTGTTGAGGTGTTAAATATCGTGGAGGATGATGTTGAAATCGAAGACGAACTTGAGATTCAAGACACCGAAGCGGATGACGAAACAGTGATCGACGTTGCGCCTGTTATTCAAGAAGAAGAGGAAGTTGACGAAGGTCAGGTATTCTTTATCGTAGAAGATATGCCTGAATTCCCTGGTGGAGAATTAGCTCTTCGTAAATTCATTGCCAATGCTGTAAAATATCCTGTAATTGCTCAGGAAAACGGTATTCAAGGAAAAGTTTACGTTAACTTCGTTGTAGATAAAGACGGAAGTATTATCAATGCGCGCATCGCTCGTGGTGTTGATGCATCACTTGACAAAGAAGCACTTCGTGTGGTAAACAGTCTTCCAAAATGGAAACCCGGAAAACAAAGAGGAAAACCAGTAAGAGTTTCTTATACGGTTCCTATCAACTTTGTATTACAATAAAGATTTAAACAATAAAAAAATCCTGGTTCCGTTTTTTCGGGGCCAGGTTTTTTTATGGAACGAACATGAATTTTAAGATGCGAGAATTCACAAACAAGCATATTAAAATTCATCGTGAGTTACATCGAATGCAAATGAAATGGACAATTTTAATGAAACAAACTTTGAAATTATTTGAATGATTGAAACCGAGAAAGTACAAGAAACTGCCGTATTAGTTGGACTGATAAACAAGGAACAAGACGAAAGACAAGCTCAGGAATATTTGGACGAGTTGGAATTTTTGGCTGATACAGCGGGAGCGCAGGTCAAAAAACAGTTTTTCCAGCGATTGGATGTTCCTAATCATGCTACATTTGTTGGATCAGGCAAGCTACAGGAGATTCAGAACTACATGAAGGTTCATGAAATTGACACGGTCATTTTTGACGATGAACTAAGTCCAACCCAACTCCGGAACATCGAACGACAACTGGAATCCAAAGTACTCGACCGGACAAATTTGATTTTAGATATTTTTGCCAAACGTGCGCAAACAGCCCATGCCAAAACTCAGGTTGAACTAGCGCAATACCAATACATGCTTCCACGGTTAACCCGAATGTGGACTCACTTGGAGCGGCAGCGAGGTGGTATTGGAATGCGGGGACCCGGAGAAACACAGATTGAGACCGACCGCAGGATTATTTTAGATAAAATTGCCCGATTAAAAGTTCAGCTAAAAAAGATCGACAAGCAAAAAGCCACGCAGCGTAAAAACCGTGGAAAATTAGTTCGTGTTGCCCTCGTTGGCTACACCAATGTTGGTAAATCAACCATCATGAACATGCTGGCTAAATCAGAAGTATTCGCCGAAAACAAGCTTTTTGCAACACTCGACACTACCGTTCGGAAAATGGTAGTTGGCAACCTCCCCTTCTTGTTGGCCGACACTGTTGGGTTTATCAGAAAGCTGCCTCATGGTTTGGTCGAGTCATTTAAATCAACACTTGACGAGGTGCGCGAAGCCGACATTTTGGTTCATGTGGTAGATATCTCACACCCGGGTTTTGAAGAGCAAATCAACACCGTAACCGAAACCCTGTCAGAGATTGAAACGGGAGAAAAGCCAACCATCTATGTGTTCAATAAAATTGATGCATTCGAATATGTGCAGAAAGATGAAGATGACTTAAGTCCAAAAACACAAGAGAACTATTCGCTGGAAGAATTAAAAAAGACATGGATCGGCAAAAACAACACGCCTTCTCTTTTTATTTCAGCTACTGAAAAAGAAAATGTTGATGAATTTAAGAAGACCCTTTATGAAGAAGTCAAAAAAATTCATGTAACCCGATTTCCATACAATGATTTTCTGTACGATATGGACTGGACAAAACCTCAGGAATGATTAAAAAGAAAGTTCCCATTTTTGACTTTCCTGAGCTTCTGCTTTTTACCGAAAATTTCTTTGGATGAATATTGACGACTAAATGAAACCCAAAAGTTTGCTTTAGCTCTCATGTTATGACCGCCCATTTTTTTAGAAAAGCTTACACGACAAATGAAGTTTGGTCGGGCTAAAGCCACCACAATTTATCACTTCTCCGCGTTGGAGTAGCTTGCGTTTGTGTCCGGGATTTACTCTTTTATCATTATTTTATTGTCCTGTCGCAGTTATTTCTTTTCTCCCGTTAGTGCTGATTTGTATACCCTGATGAGCAAGACTTGATCCCACTATCAATTCTTTTCACAAACCCATATTCGTCTGGCGAAATTTGCCTTTCCTCTTTTCCGAACACGACAATGATCTGATATGCTGAATCCAGCGTTGCTGATTGGGCTTGTAATGTCCGAGGTCGACACAATAACAAGTCGATTTGTGATTTTTGCTGTCGACTCAATAATGTGGAAGACATCATGATCGGTTGCACAGCTCAGCAAATTGTACGGCAGGTCGATAATAGCAGCATCATACTTTTTACTGATGTCTTTTATGTCGGAGCGATATATCGTTGCCGTGTAGTTGAAATGAGCAAGATTCACCCGAGCGTCGCGACACACCTTCCAATTAATGTCGCAACCCTCAATACTATTTCCTGCAAAACAGGCTTCTAACATGATTGTGCCAACTCCACAACATGCATCGAGTAGCTTTTTCTCTTTGTCTGCCTTTGCTGCAATATTGACGAGAGCTTTGGCAATATTTATACTGATTGAGTTACTGTATGAACATGGTTTTTCCTTGTGTTTGTACCACGCAAAACGATCTTTGATCAAAACGCCAAAATACCAAACCCCCTCGTAATAGCATAAAGCATACGTTATTGTTGGGCAATAGTAATCCGGGTTGCCTTCGATGCTGTAGCCGATATCTTTTAACTTTTTAAGCCTCTCAGCATACTCCGTCGGGTCACTATCCAACACTAAATACTCAACTTTAAACCCTTCAATGCATATACGTTCTTTCTTAATCTCATGGATTAGCGTCGAATAATCTTCAGAAAACAAAACAATATCAAGTCTCGCTTTAATGAACGCACTGGTTGAAGGCTCTGCTTTTATCTCGGAAAAAAGTAGTTTATTCTTTTCTTCCTCACCAAAAATAGATCTCGATTCGAGCTTACATAACTCACTTTCCGTATTGTCGTAAGTAAAGGCGTATAGATGTGTTTTTTTCTGCATGTGCTTTGTCCCTGATATTTTCCGATCTGGCGAATTTAAGTATTGTTGTTCTTCAAGCTGCTCAATGCCACCAAGAAGATAAAATGACGTGCTATTGTTATTCTACTAATTCTGTTCAGTTGAAATAGCCTCCATAATTCGAATTCCGCTCTTTTTCATGAGTTCACTTGCATTAAAATCATTACATATACCCGGGCGAATTTCATAACTAAAAATCATTGAATCATTTATAATTTCACTGTTGAAACTATAATTTGTAACCAGCTTTTTATTCCCTGATAGTTTTGCCAGTTCAATATCGTGTGTTGCAATAATTCCTGATGTTTTGAGCTCTCTCAATTGGTTAATCAATGAAAAACCTCCTTTATGTCTATCTTCTGAGTTTGTGCCTTTAAACATCTCGTCTAACAGAAAAAACGTATTTTGATTACTTTCGATCAGTTTCAGCATCTTTTCAATTCTGCTTAATTCGGCATAAAAAGAAGAGATTCCTTCCTTCAAATTATCCTGGGTTCTCATACTCATATATAATTTCAGGTTCGAAACCTGCCCATTTTTTGAACAACAAGGTGCACCCGCTAATGCCAATACCAGGTTTACGCCCACGGTTCTTAAAAAAGTGCTTTTCCCTCCCATATTCGAACCGGTTATCAAGACAACATCACCTTGTCCCTCGGAGTGAAAATCATTACACACCCGTTTAGTCGAATTGATTAAGGGATGCCCCAACGACTCAAAATGTACGGTGTTGTCCTTTTCTGTTATCTCCGGAAATGTATAGGATGGGTTTGAATAGCAAAAACCCGCAAGACTATTGATTACCTCAAACTCACTAACAACTTCAGCCCATAATTTTAAAAATGCCTTATTTTTTGATTTCCATTTTTCTACGCCAATAATCATGTAAATATCCAATAGCAGGAAACTGTTTAATAAATGATAAAACGGATTTCCTCCTATTTGTGTAATTTTTATTTTAACACCTCTTTGCTGAGCGAATTCCAGTGATCTACACAGCCTATTGATTTCCTTGAATGCTGACCGGCGGCTCTTTATGAACACGGATTGCAATTCGCTTATTTTTTTTGATTTAAAACGTTCACTTTCAATTTTTTCGATAAGGGCTCGATAACCTTTTAACGTATCGATATTCTCTTGCGAGGTTTTAACGATATCATCGGCTAAGGGTTTTACCTTTTTTATAATCCTATTAATAATGAATAGAACGGTAAGAAAAGGAAGCAAATAAATAAACCAGCTTGGTGAAGTAACATAAGGTAGGTAAGAATATAAGGTGAGAAATGATAGAACCGAAAGGGTTATAGCGGCTGCCTGATAGATTCGTCGATATTTTAATAAACCTAAAGGTGCTTCTACCCAATCTAACAACTTATTGTAATCACTTTTTTTATTCTGAAAGTGCATGCCTGACGCCTGAAAATCTTGCCTCCAATCCAATTTTTGAGCTAATTCTTTGATGGCTTTTTGTCGGTCGTGTATTTCATTATTCGGTGCAGGTTCCGACAGCCATTCTGATAACAAAATCATACCCGACTCTGTCGTTGTTCTGTTGAGTAACTGAAAAATGGAATGTTCTCCGAAAATATCTAAATCAGAAGTATAAGGATGATTTGGATTCATAAACTGGTCTCCGGGTTCAAATTCTTCCAGATGACATTTTTCTCTTAAAATTTCGGATTCATTTATACGTTTCAGGAATGCGGCATGCTTTTTCAGGTAGGCTATTTTGTTGTAATACTTGATTGCAGCACCAAAACATACGATCAATAGTGGGAAAACAATCAGAACGGGAGCTAATAGATTTGAACTAAATAAGTAAATCAGAATGATACTTGAAATGACAAAAATAAATAACCTAAGAAATGAAATACGTTTCAACAACTTACTTTGCTTAAGCAAGTTGTCATCGTATTTTTTTATATTATCGCGATAGATTTTCATCTCATTATAATTTAAAATTTTCAACGGTATTCGATGGAACTCGCTTATAATGATTCTCCTGTGTGTGATGGCCTGTACATGCTCGTTTCATGTGTTTCTAATCGTTTACTTTTTTCACTTTAAGTTCGTGCAGTTTCAGTTGCAAATTATGCGTCAATGAATAAGCTTATTCGTTGCATGATGGTTTTTTTACAAGGTTAATTAAAACGTTACCTGTTTTAAGCCCTTTAATTACATACTCGTAAGCTTCGGATATTTCTTCGATTAAATACTCCCGATCAATAACGGGTTTGAATTTTCCTGTCTCCAAAAGATGACTGATATACGGTATTGTTTTCTGCTTGTTGTAAGGAATAGGGAAAATTACTTTTTTACCAGACATTGAAGTTAAGAGAGGATAGAAAACATTTTGGGAATAGGAACCCAGCTCAGACGAAATATAGATACCTTTTTCTTTCAATATCAACTTACACTTCCCAAATGTGCTTTTACCAACGGTATCAAAAACAAAGTCGTATGTATCGTTATCATTCGTAAAATCTTCTTTGGTATAATCAAAAACTTTGTCGGCACCTAAAGATTTGACAAGCTCGATATTTTTCGTGTTACAAGTAGCTGTTATTGTGACATCATATTGCCGAGCAAATTGCAAAAGAGCAGAACCAATTGCACCAGTTGCACCATTTATTAGCATATTTTGTCCTGACTTGATCGTTACTTTATGTATGAAAGAGTACGCATAATGAGCTCCTTCTAAACCAGCGGCGGCCTGTTTAAAATCAATGTTTCCCGGGATTGAGAATACATGATCTTTTGTTGTCGTTATATATTCAGCTTGAGATTCAGCCCCAGTATCGTTAAAGCCAAATACCCGATCTCCGATATTAAATGCCTTCACATTTTTGCCAATTGCTATTACTTCACCGGCGAAGTCGGTTCCTAAAATGATTTTACGTGGCTTGAATAGTCCTAAGACAAATCTCATGATAAGTGGTTTTGCCGTAAGGTTGGCACAATCTGTCCTGTTGACAGTTGTATTATAAACTCGAATTAGTACTTCATCGTCTTGGGGTGTTGGTTTTTCAACCTCTTCAATTCTTATTCGACTTGGAGAACAATAACTTCTTCGTATGGAGGCTTTCATGTTTTATTCTTTATTCTTCAATAGAGTACAACAGTTGGTAAATGCTGCTACAGCGGATTTCGGAGCACGTTCATGTCCGCCAGGACTAAATAGTGATGCGAGTCTGTAGTTAAGAACCGCACCACCTCCGCTCTGAAATAGGTACTGTATTATGCGTTCGGTTTTATCTTTTTTAATGCTATCACTATTTTATTTCTCTCACCTTTTGCGGTCATAATTTCAACTTTTACAACAGACTTGCTTTTAATATCAATAACTTCATGAAAATCAACTTCATTCTCATTGAGGAATAAACAATAGTCCTCTTTCAATTTATCATAGTCGGATACATTGATTTTTTCTTTGGTACTCGCTTCCACAATTCTCTTTAGCTCTGTCAGAACAAAGTTTTTTGTGTAGATTTTAACTACTCCATTAGTTTGATTCGTATATTTCCTGGTTTCTTCAGGCTTCTTGAGAACTTCTATGCTTGCTATATCATTGGGGTCTATTTTCTTTAAATCAAATTCTTTTTCTAAATCTCCGTCGACGATGAATACTGGTGGAATGGGCTTTTTCCCTTTGTACAGAATTTTATTTGAGTTGTAATATAATTTAAGATCATCGTTTGTTGTTGGTTCAAAATCTGAAAAAGTCCAAATCAATTGATTGTTATTTATTTCAACGTTGTTTGGTTGTTGTGAAATTATTGAATCAATTTCTATGTCTTTCAAGTTTACAACAATTTCAGCTTTTCCAATGGTACCATTCCAGTTGGCACCCGTACTTAACAGGTAGGTGAAAAATCTTTTGTTGCTTTTATAGAGCATGCCAAACGGTAATGAGTATTGAACTTCAATCGTCTTAGATTCACCCTTTTGAAATTCTCCATCCCATAAATACCAGTCCTCTATAATTTGATGTGTGTCTACTTTTTCTCTGAATCCTTCATCGTTTTTCAATGAATCTGAAAGGTAAAACGTTAAAACCTTGCCATTTTCTTTTACTGCAAATCTATTCAGTTTTTCTGACTTGCTTATCAATCGATAATGATAGAAATTCATCTCTGGAAAACCAATTTGGAGTTTTTCATGTTCTCCAAGGTTTTTCATGTTAAAACAACATTTAACAACCGAACTATCATTGTAGAGGTCGATAACGACTTTTTCGGATTCCATTCTTACCGATGTTGTATTGTTTGGGTAGATTGTTTTTGCCTTAATCACAACGGGTTTGATGTCTGCAAACAAATTTATGTGTTGAAGAATAAGTATCAGAATTACGAATACTAAATTATATCTTTTCATAGTTTGGATGTTTTTTATTTAATCGACGCATAACGTCTACGTGCACTCCGACAGGATTGCATATCTCCTATCTGTTTCAAATCGTCGTCTCCTACATCAGAGGCTTTAACTCCTATTCATCAGAATCGCAAACGTCGTCGGTTCATTAGTTGTGTATTTGGGTTTTAACTGTCCCAAGTTAGCAATTTTGGGAGGCAAGTGACACTGTTGACTATAATTTATTTCATTCAAAATAATACCGACCAGAGGCCATTCTGAAGAAAAAGGGGTTCGTGGATATTCAACCAGAAATGTAGAGGAGACTTCCGATTGGCAAATTCGACTACCAATTGTAATAATTTCCGCCCCTCTGTCTATCGAAAGGCTGATAGCTGCCCCTGATTTTAATCTGGTAAACCTTAAGCTTAAACAGATGTTTTACAATTATCTATCCTGAGCAAATAATACTTAGTTATGAAACAACTGCTTTATCTTTTTTTAAACAGCCTGACACTTCTTTTTGCTTTAACCATGAACTATTTATCCGGAACGGGTGCCATAAATGGTATGACGGTAGGAGAAGTGAGTGCCAAATTTGAAAACCTGTTTACTCCGGCTGGTTATGCTTTTGCCATTTGGGGAGTCATTTATCTGCTATTGATTGCTTTTGTGGCGTATCAATGGTATGCATGGTTCAAACATAAACAGGATGAAGCATTGACTCAAACCGGGTTCTGGTTTGCCGTATCCAATGTAGCTAACGGGCTCTGGATTTATGCGTGGACGCATTTACAACTTGAGTTTTCAATTCTGCTGATGCTGGTATTGCTTTTTTCATTAATCATCATGACACTGCGATTACGGCTCGAAATATGGGATGCTCCCCTACGCATCATCTTTTTTGTTTGGTGGCCGGTTTGCATCTACTTAGGGTGGATTGTTGTCGCTACCGTAGCAAATTTCTCAGCCTGGCTGGTGAGTATCGGCTGGAGGGGCGGTTCGATACCCGAAACATACTGGGCACTATTGATGATTGCAGTTGCAACATCCATTTACGCCTTTCTCATTTATTATCGAAATTTGAGGGAGGCAGCACTCGTTGGAGTGTGGGCACTCATTGCTATTGCAGTAAAACAATGGGAAATGGAGCGTGATGTGGTATATGGAGCGTTAGCTGGCGCGCTTATTCTGTTCATTTACAGCATGTGGCATGGCTATAAAAACAGGCTGACATCTCCCGCCAAGAAACTAGAACGGGGAGAATTTTGATATCAGCACCCTACCCATGGCATGAGGTCAAAGCTTTTCGCTTTTATTCAACACGTGGTGAGAGCACAGCAACAGGACTCCGGATTGTCGTTCAACCGGGGCTCTAAGCCGGGCACTACGTGCCGCTTAAAGCCCTATTTATTATAGCCAGTTTTTTTTAATAATTTAAAATATACCATCTTATTGCTAATAAAGATGCAGCAATCATTATTATCCAACCAATCCATTTAATAATCTTTGTCCCGTTGTTTGTTGTTTTTGCTAAATCTTTAGATAATGATTTATAGTCAACATATTTACTAGCTGATATTTCAAAGCCTGTCTTGCTAGATAAGTTCAAAACATATTCGTTAACTACTAAGTATTTGAAAATAGATTCAGCCTCAATTTTGGAAATATTCAATTTGTCTACGACTAAATCAACTGTTAATGAGTCAAGTTCTTCGAGTAAAGAAATTACCTTTTTAATATTTTTCTTTCTCATTTATTCAATTTATAGATATATCCAGAATTGTCAGAGAAGACGATAGCAAGTAAATTCACTTCCTTTACAATGCCATTTGCATAATCACTCAATTTGCTAGTAGACATTACAGTTTTAACTTTTGCTCCATCAAAACTTCCATTGCCGACCACATTATACATATATAATTTGTTCTCACTGTCAAAATGTGAATAGGAAACATTAAAAGACGTTGTAACTGCATTGGTTTTTATATTGTATGAATTACCATTTTGAGTAATTGTCCATGAAAACGAGGATTTATTAAAATTACCTGTTTTCCCATTTACAATGTTAGTACCGTAATTATTCTTGTAGGTTGTTGATTGACTAGTTGTTGATTGACTAAATGCTAATGTGCTCGCAAAAAGAAAGATTAGGATTAAGATTTGTTTCATTGTTTGTGATTTTTATAATTAAAATGTCTTGTTGTTTTAAAATTGGTTATAACGTCTCTGTAATATAACAGGCGTATTCTATATCTCTTATATACCTCAATCCGTAATGCACTGACGCAATACGAATTGTCCCTCGGAATCAAGTCCAATAGACTTTTCATTTTTGCCAAAGAGCAACCGAACATTTCGGTTCATTATTCGCGTATTTAGCTTTTGACTGTTCCAAGTTAGCAATTTTGGGAGGCAAGTAATACTACTGACTATAATTTAATTTCATTCAAAATAACAATCGACCGGATTCAAAGCAACCACCTCCCGGACTAAAGTCCGGACTCCTCCTTGGAAAGAAGGAGAAATAAGGACAGATCAACAACGCTTGCTTGACTATTTCATGGCCGGCGATTAACCACAGACCCATTTCCCATCCTCACCGAGGAGGGGTGGCAATCGCAAAGCGGTTGACGGGATGGTTTTGGTTATTCCTCGAACCATGAACAGCAAAAAACGAACTGACACAATTTTATGAACACAACCAAGCTCTTTTCATACTAAATAACCGTTAATGTGGGCTAGCACCTGTTTCAAGTAGGCTGAAACCTGTTTAATGTGGACTAAAACCTGTTTAATGTCCTCTAAAACCTATTTAATGTTAGCTAAAACCTGTTTAATGTGGACTAAAATCTATTTAATGTAGACTAAAACTAGTTTAATGTTCACCAAAACCAGTTTAATGTCGGCTAAAACCTGTTTAATGTTCACTAAAACCTATTTAATGTCGGCTATAACCTATTTAATGTGAACCAAAACCTGTTTCAAGTCGACTTTAACTGGTTTGGAATGCATTCTAAACAAACTACGATTCACTTTATAGAGTAAACGTAGGGGGAAAACATGTTTTTAGTCAAGAAAAAACTAGTTTCAACTCAAAC